>JBCDGT010000451.1:0-4095 GCA_038750915.1 Bacteroidota bacterium | reverse complement strand
GCTGGCGTAGCCAGTTCCGCCGAGACCCGGTTTTCAAAAGGCTAAGTAGCTACGTTGATTCGCGTAAATCCGTGACCGCTTCTCCGACATAAGCCCGTATCTTTGTGGCACCCCACAAAAGAATTGCCATTTGCGTCATTTTTTGCTCACTGCATTCTTGCTTTTTTCTTTGCTGCTTTCCGCCCAGGTTACGGATCCTTATGCCCGTATTGCCGACCGCCTAGCGGAATACGGCCGATTAACAATGAATGCTGATCTAGAAGGTGTTTTAAGTTTTACGGATCCCGAATTATTCGAAATCGTTCCTAAAGAAGTGTTGTACCAACAGCTAGCAGGGCTACGCTCGGATGAGAATATGCAGGTCGTTTTCAGTGACTTTACCGTCGACAATATCGGTGAAGTCGTAAGCCGGGATGGGGTAGATTACGTTCCGATTTCTTTTCACCATCAGCTTACCTTTCGGATGAAGTCCGCTGAGTACCGTGAACCAGAGGTCTTACAACGCCTTGCCCGCATGATGGAAAAATCCTACGGTTCCGCCTCCGTAGATGAAGCTGCCGCGACGGTAAGCCTTACGGCCCGAAAGTCTATGTTCGCCATCCGGCGGGGCGTCAAGAAGAATTGGTACTTTGTCGAGTATCGCCCTGAAAACTCTGCGATGGTGGATTTGTTAGTTCCCCCCGTCGTCAGGGAGCAGTTCAACTAAGTTTGGTAGTAATGTAGTGATCCCCTTTTACCAAATACCAGTTACCAACCACTTATCCATGTACATTATCGGCTCCGTTTTAGTCAGTGATGAGGTTACCGAAGAACAATTTGCCTGTAACCTTGCCGCTTGCAAGGGAGCTTGTTGCTGGGAAGGCGATTTTGGGGCCCCACTGGAAGCAAGCGAGCTAGCTCGCTTGGAGGAAGTATACCCAAAAGTAGCTCCATTACTTACCGAGGACGGACGGCGGGCCATTAAAGCGCAAGGGAAATACACCCACAACGAAGATGGAGATACCTGGGATACGACCTTAATCGATAACGGTGCTTGCGCCTACATGACTACTGATGAAATGGGTGTCGCTCAGTGCGGCATTGAGCGGGCGTATAATCAAGGCTTAATCGATTGGAAAAAGCCCATCAGCTGTCATTTATATCCCATTAGGGTAAAGAGCAATCCTGTGGCTAGTTTCGAAGCACTTAATTATGACCGTTGGGATATCTGTTCCGCCGCCTGTACGAAGGGGAAACGGGAGCGCATCCGAGTTTACGAATTTGCTCGTGAGGCACTGATCCGGAAATACGGAAAAGCCTGGTACGAGGAACTCTTAGCGGCGGTAGAACAAGCTTAATAAAGAGGGGGTTATAGTACTGTCTGTAAGAAAAAGACCGGTTATGCAAAGCACAGCCGGTCCAGAAATAAACACCTAAAACCCTATTAACATCTTACGAATGGGGGATGAACCGCCACTCAGATTCTTTAAAAACACCAAGAGGTGGTGCGAAATTTTTTGTTTGGAATACAGTACAAATACCGCGTCTCCAAAAGCGAATTTAGTACCTATTTCCCATACCCCCAAAGAAATGGGCATTAAAATAGCTAAATCATGATCGATGTTCTTATTGGAGCGATCCTGGGATTAGTTATGTTTAGCATAGGGCTTTCCTTGAAAGTCCCTGATTTTCAGCACCTATTTGTTAAGCCAAAGGTGTTGCTACTAGGGTTGTCGCTACAACTAATTTTCCTTCCCTCCCTGGCTTTTTTTGTGAGTTATCTTTTAGAGCTGCCCCCTGCCTTTGCCACGGGCGTAGTCATTTTAGCGGCCTGCCCTGGTGGACTAACGAGCAATTTTATCAGCTATTTGCTGCGGGCAGATTCCGCGCTGGCGGTAAGCCTTACCATTTGCAATACCTCCCTCTCGTTATTTAGTATCCCATTGATCGTCAATTTAGGCTTGGATGTTTTCTGGACGGGGGAGGGCTTAGCTCGCTTGCCTTTTTTACCAACCGCTGGACGCATTTTCTTGATCGTACTCGTGCCCGTCTTACTCGGCATGCTTTTTCGGGCCCGGAGGCAGGTGCAGGCAAGGTATTTACAAAGCATTTTACGCTGGGTAAGTATTGTGCTACTGGCCGTTCTTTTCGCTTTGAAGCTTTTTGCACCTGCGGAATCTGGCGGGAGTAACCTTACTACTGAGGAAGTGTGGTTCATCCTACCGGCTTCGTTGATGATCAATTTTTTGGCTTTACTGTCTGGTCAGGTTTTAGGGCGTCTTTTCGGCTTCGGTCGCAATGCTCGGATCACCTTGGGCGTTGAAGTTGGTATCCAGAATACCAGCCTGGCTTTTCTGATTACCTCCACGATGTTGGCAAATGAACAGATGCTTAAACCAGCATTGGTATACGCGATGTTTACCTTTTTTACCGCCTTACTCTATGGCCTGTGGCTAAAACCCGGCGCCTGGCGGAGGATGGTGTGAACAGGAAATGGAAACCCGAAAAAGCTCTACAAGCATGAAACCGAACGTGAAAAACTTTCTTGGCGCTTTGCTCATCGTGTTGGCGGCTTTTGCCGCTGGCCGCTACCTATTCCCCACGGCACCTGCGGCCGCGCCCTTAGTTACTACGGTGAAGACCAATGAAACGCCAGTCGTTGAGCGTAGCACCCAGCCTGATCCGAGTGCCATGAGTACGGAGGAGGCCTTGGCCTACACCCCGGCCGAATTACACACTATTCGTTTGTTTGAGAGTGCAAGCCCTTCGGTATGCTACATCACGACTAAGACCCGGCAGCGTAGCTTCTGGAGCTTCGACGTAACGGAGGTGCCCTCCGGCTCCGGCTCCGGTTTCGTCTGGGATGATGAGGGACACATCATCACCAATTACCACGTAATCAAAAGTGCCACCCAGGCGGTAGTTACCTTAGCTAATGGCGAAAACTACCAAGCTTCTCTGGTTGGTATTGCGCCAGAAAAGGATCTAGCGGTGTTGAAGATTGAAGCGCCGGCACGTTTTCTCGAACCCATTCCCGTTGGTACTTCCGAAGGTATTCGAGTGGGGCAAGCTGTGTACGCCATAGGGAATCCCTTTGGCCTCGACCAAACCCTGACCACCGGCGTTGTCTCAGCTTTAGATCGTGAGATCAACAGCCAGGCAAACGTACCCATCAACGGGGTTATCCAGTCCGACGCAGCAATTAACCCCGGCAACTCTGGTGGGCCACTTCTGGACAGTAAGGGTGATCTAATTGGCGTTAATACGGCTATCTACAGCCCGAGTGGTGCTTCGGCGGGTATTGGCTTTAGTATTCCCGTAGATGTGGTGCGCTACGTTGTTCCCGACCTGATTCGCTACGGTGAAGTTCGTAGAGCTACCCTCGGAGTAGAATTCTATCAACTGCGGGGCGGTAAACTCATGTTCAGCGAAGTATCGCCGAATGGTCCCGCAGGTCGGGCGGGAATCCGTGGCCCGAGACGTGATGCGCGCGGGAATCTATTATTTGGCGATATCCTCGTAGGGATTAACGGCAAAGAAGTTTCGAACAATACGGACTACTACCTGATCATGGAGCAATACGACCCCGGTGAATACGTCGAGTTGGACATCATTCGTGATGACCAAAAAGTCTCCGTAGAAGTTCAGTTGGCCAGTACGGTCGACTAGAACGTTAGCGTAAACCCCGCTCCACCAACGTCAGCCGTATATCCTCCGGTAATACTCAAGTGGGTACGGTGCTTCTTTGCCCAGTTCTTGTGCACCTGGGGCGTCATGATGCCAAAGAAAGCACCTACGGCTAGCCCCATGACGGTATCCGAAGGAAAGTGCTTTAGGGCCCGGACTCGCTGCCAGGAGACGTAAATAGGTGGGAGGGCCGCTGCACCGAAAAGGAGCGCCCGTTGCCGTCCGTTCCACTGGGGGTTATAGTCGGAAAGCACCTTGGCGAAAAAGAAGGTGCCAAGGGCGGTGGTGTTGGCGTGGCCACTAAAAAAGCTATTGCGGCTATTGCCCTGGCTGCGAAGACCAAAGTCAACGTCTTCGTAGTAAGCTACGGGCCGGACTCGATTATTAAACCTGGGCCCGAGTGGACTCCAGGCGTAAGCATTGGATGAG
>JBCDGT010000450.1:0-4108 GCA_038750915.1 Bacteroidota bacterium | reverse complement strand
GGCTCAGGATGCCCCTATCTTACCGAGTGAAAGTGATTACTATAAAATAATCACGCTGCCCGTACCGGAGGATGTACTGATTGAGGCCGGAGGGGTTTGTACTCTACCCGACGGCAGTCTCGGGGTAAGTACCCGACGTGGAGATGTCTACATCATCGACAATCCGTATATGGCTGGTGGGCAAAATCCACAGTACCGATTATACGCGAGTGGTTTGCACGAAATACTGGGACTCACCTACACTGATGGGGATCTGGTTTGTGCTCAGCGTGGAGAATTGACCCGCCTCAAAGACAGTAACGGGGATGGTAAAGCAGACATATACGAAGCCATTTACGTATGGCCACTTTCCGGCCATTACCACGAATACAGCTTTGGCCCTAAGGTGGATGCTGACGGCAACTTCTTCGTCACCGCCAACGTCGCTTTTGGCGATCGCGAATGGTGGCGGGGCGAAAGTCGGGTGCCGTGGCGCGGCTGGACGCTTAAAATTTCTCCGGAAGGTGAAATGGAGCCTTGGGCCACCGGCATGCGTTCACCGGCTGGCATTGGGATGATCGACAATGAGCTATTTTACGCCGACAACCAAGGTGACTGGATTGGCTCGGGCGGCATCGTTCACGTAGCTAAGGGGGACTTCACTGGCCACCCCGCGGGACTTCGTTGGGCGGATATGCCGGGTAGTCCGGTTAATATTACGGATCAGGATGTCTACGCCGTTGCGGACCCACGTTTCTCGCCTCCAGGTCAGGCCATTAAGCCCGAGAACATTGAAGACGAAACGCCGCTACCGCTGTACGAGGTAGCCGATAAAGTTGATGCGGTTAAACTTCCCGCCGTGTGGTTGCCCCACGGTATCCTGGGTATTTCCTTGGCTGAAATGATTGAGGATAATACGGGTGGTGACTTTGGTCCTTTCAGTGGTCAGGTGTTCATCGGTGACCAAGGACAAGCCAAGCTAATGCGCGTTGATATGGAAAAAGTCAAAGGTGAGTACCAGGGGGTGGTTTTCCCCTTCCGCGAGAACTTCCAGTCTGGTATTCTGCGAATTTGCTGGGGCAAAGACGGATCCATGTTCTTGGGCCAGACCAACCGGGGGTGGGGCTCACTGGGCAACAAAAATCAAGGTCTACAGCGTTTGATCTGGACGGGTAAGACGCCGTTTGAAATGAAAACCATCAAGGCCACACCCGATGGATTCGAAATTGAATTCACCCAACCCGTAGATAAAGCTACGGCTAATAATCCCGACAATTACGAAGTTACTAGCTTCATCTATAAGTATCACCCCGTTTACGGAAGCCCAATTGTCAACGACCGCTCCGAGTGGATTCGTGGCGTCCAGCTCAGCCGCGACGGCATGAAAGCTCGGATCGTCCTGGATGAGGTAATGCGGGAAAAGTACGTTTACGAAATCAAAGCAGCCGGCGTTAGAAGCTACGCAGATAACTACCCTCTGCTACATGACTATGGCTACTACACCCTCAATAATACCCCCGAGGGCAGTAAGCTAAACCTGCCAGAGCGCCCTAAACCGACGGCTGGACATACACAACACGATCACAGTTCAATGAGCATGGACGCCGGTGCCGATCTTGTTTCACCGGACGCACAGGCAGCCACAACGGCCGCCGCGGCCCCAACAGCAAACGCTACAGAAAGCAGGCCTACTCTGAGCGGAAAACGCATTAATAAGCGCCCTAGTGGTTGGGACAAAATTGATGTCTCTATTACCCTTGGCACCAAGCCAGGCTTAAAGTACGACCGCACTGACATGACCGTTAAGGCCGGTAGCAGGATCAAATGGACTTTTGTGAATCGCGACGATATGCTACACAACCTAGTAGTAGTTAAGCCCGGTGCGGCTAATAGCATTGGTGAGGCTGCTCTGAATCTTGGTTTACGCGGCCAGAAGATGGGTTACGTTCCTAATTCCGATAAGGTGTTGTACCACACCGGTTTGGTTCAACCTGGCACCTCAGAGACCATTTACCTCTACGCTCCGGATAAACCTGGCACCTACCAATTCGTCTGTACTTTCCCTGGGCACGCCCAAATTATGCGTGGCGTATTACGGGTGGTGGAGTAAAGCGCCCCAAGGCTAGCATTCTTTTTTGAGAAAGCAGGCATCTCTCGCAACGCGGTCAAAGGATTTTGCGAACAGTATGGTAGAACTGTTCAAACCACAAGATGAATTCACGCTTTGCACTCCTGCTGCTGCTATTGGTATACCTTTCCGATACTACTGCCCAATCTACGATCTACAGTCAAGTCAAAATTGACCTTACCAAAACTTCTATCCAGACCATAGCACAGCTAGGCCTGGAGTATGATCACGGCTCGTATGCTCCTGGCAAGCACTTGATCAATACCTACAGTCAAGCAGAACTAGCCCAACTAGATGCTGCTTTAGTGGACTATGAAATTTTAATCCCAGACGCCAAAGCTGACTATTTTCGAAGGGTAAATCTAGAGCATCAACATCCGCACGTTCACGCCAAGTCAAACAATGACGATTGCGGCAGCTCGCTGTTTTTTGACTACCCAACTCCCGTCAATTACCAAGATGGTTCGATGGGTGGCTACCTCACCTACGATGAATTACTCGCTACCCTAGATTCTATGGCTGCGAAGTACCCCAACCTAATTACCCCGAAAACTCAAATCGATAACTTTAGCAGTAACGAAGGCCGCCCCATCTACTTCTTGCGTCTGTCGGACAATCCGCTGATTGAAGAGGAGGATGAACCGGAGTTACTCTACACCGCCCTTCACCACGCCCGGGAGCCAAATAGCCTGGCCCAAATGATCTTCTACATCTGGTATTTGCTAGAAAACTATGGTACGGATCCTGAAGTGACTTACTTAGTAGACAACACCGAGCTATATTTCATTCCGTGCATTAACCCCGACGGTTATGTCTACAACGAACTAACTGACCCAAGCGGAGGTGGATTTTGGCGTAAGAACCGCCGGCAGAATACTGACGGATCGGTCGGCGTTGACCTCAATCGCAACTATGGCTTTGAATGGGGCTACGATGATTTTGGTTCCTCTCCTACCCCTGGCGCCGAAACCTTCCGTGGTACCGAAGCTTTCAGTGAGCCAGAAACCCAAGCTGTTCGCCAACTCTGCATCACGCATGATTTCCGAATCACCCTGAACTACCACACCTTCGGTAATTTACTCATCTACCCCTGGGGATTTGAAGATGGCCCAACTCCGGATCAACCCACTTTCCGTGCCTTCGGTGAGGCGATGACCCGGGAAAATGAATACTTCGCGGGTACTGGTCTTGAAACCGTGGGCTATACCGTTAACGGAGATAGTGACGACTGGATGTACGGAGACAGCCTCAGTAAGCCCAGAATATTTAGCCTAACGCCCGAAGTTGGGCCTCGCTTCTGGCCAACACCAGGCGAAATTGACCAGCTCAACAAAGCCTGTATGAAACAGAATCTCGTTGCGGCCCACTTGCTACATAACTACGGAGAGGTTGAAGAAATTAATGGGAGCCCTTTAGTCACAATTCTTAGCGATAGTCTCGACCTCAACTTAAAAAAGTACGGTCTAGAGGATGGTGCTTTGACCGTTTCCGTCTTCGGAGCGGACAATGCAATCACCATGGTGGGTAACAACACCTTCACCGATGACCTCACCCACCTCGAAGAAGCTAACTTTAGTCTGGACTTCCTCATTGATGATCAAACGCCCAATGGTGCGGAACTGAACTTTGTGGTCAGCATCGATAACGGAGAAATTATATTAACGGACACGCTGCGCAAAACCTATCAGGTCCAAACGGGGATTACCACCGTTGTGATTAACGACGATGCCAGCAGTTTAACCAACTGGACGCCCTCCAGCGGCTGGGATATTACCACCGAAGATTTCGTGAGTGCTCCTAGTAGTATCACTGATTCTCCTGAGACTGATTATCCCGCCGATGCTGATAATTCCCTCAGATTGAATACGCCCATTGATCTGAGCCAGGCCGAAGCCGCCTTCATTGAATACGAGGCCCGTTGGAATATTGAGAACAACTATGATTACGCCCAGATAATGGCCTCTACCGATGGCCTGGGTTGGCAAGCACTCTGCGGCATCT
>JBCDGT010000449.1:0-4114 GCA_038750915.1 Bacteroidota bacterium | reverse complement strand
CGTTCGGGACCCAGGGGCGTTCAACCTGTCGTCCGATGGCCTCCGCGCAGACGTCGAGGCGCTCGCCGCGTCTTCCGGGGGCGGCGTGGGGGTCATCGATTGGCGATCGCCCGCCCCGCAGCAGTTCAAATAATTGCCCCGTAAGCTCAAGACTCCGTTGGCGCAAGGCTTGCATTCCGCCGGCCTGATTAAACAGCGGTAAAGCAGCTAATAAAGGAGCCATTCCCAAGACTGGGACCGTGGAAACCTGCCAACCCGCAGCGCCTTTTTCGGGAATAAAATCTCTCCGCATTTGGAAGCGGTCGCTTTGCCGGTGGCCCCACCAGCCCGCCAGGCGCGGTAAATCTTGCCTATCGTGGTGACGTTGGTGCACGAACAGTCCTCCCGGAGCACCAGGGCCACCGTTGAGGTATTTATAAGAGCACCACACGGCGAAATCCGCTCCCCAGTCATGAAGTTGCAACGGCACGTTACCTACGGCGTGTGCTAAATCAAAACCCACCATTGCACCTACTTCGTGTCCCGCCGTTACAATGGCTTCCAGGGCAAAAAACTGGCCGGTGTAGTAATGCACTCCGCTCCAGAGTACCAAGGCCAATTCTTCCCCTGCTTCCTGGATAGCGGTAATTATATCCTCCGTCCGAATCGCAAAAGATCCTGGTCTTGGTGTCACCTCAATCAAGCACGCTTCCGGGTTCAAGCCGTGCAGTTGCAATTGGCTAATAATCGCGTGCTGATCGGAAGGGAAAGCACCTGCCTCCATGATTATTTTCCGTCGTTTACCCTGCGGCCGGAAAAAAGAAATGAGCAGTAGGTGTAGGTTGACCGTAAGCGCATTAGCTACCGTCACTTCCACTGGCTCCGCCCCAACAATCTCCGTCAGGTCTTGCTCCGGACGACGGTGGTAGCCAAGCCAACCGCCTTCTGGACCACTCCACCACCCCTCGACCGCTCGTTCTTGCCAGCTGGTCAGTTCAGTGTGTAATCGATCAGCGACCGCTTTGGGCTGAGGGCCGAGGCTGTTGCCACAAAGATATATTTTATCGGGGGGGAGGTGGAAGTGTTCGCGCAAGTTGGTCGGTTGGTAAGGAGCGTTGACCTCCTGGTCAACACTTTTTGGTCTTTTGGTAATTTGGTCTCCCCCTCCTTTGGGATCGGGAGCTTTGGTCGGTAACGTAGTCGAACTGAGATAGTTTTCCCGCTAAAAGTCTACTACTCATCGCTCACGGAGTGAGCATCAACCAAGTTTTGCACCTGCGGCCGCGCCCAAAGAAATGAAGAATACTACATTCCATCATTCTCGCATTCCAACATTCACCATTAAAAAAGGCTGCCTTGTTCGGCGAAGCTTTTGGGGTTTTCCAGGGCCAAGAGGCGACGCTTAAAATCAAGGCCGTAGAAATAACCTTGTAAGTCGCCGCTTTTGGCGATGACCCGGTGGCAGGGGACGATAATGGCGATGGGGTTACGGCGATTTGCCTGGCCAACGGCCTGGCAGGCTTTGGGATCCCCTACCCGATCGGCAATGTGCTGATAGCTGCAAGTGCGGCCGTATTCTATCTCACAGAGGGCCGTCCAGCAAGCGACGTGAAAGTCGGTGGCGTCGCCCCAGTCAAGGGCTAGGTCAAAGTCGCGCAGGTCTCCTGCGAAATAAGCTTTGAGCTGGCTAGAGGCCGCGCGGAGATGACGATTAGTGGGTTCCGGCAAACTACGCGGAACGTCAATATCAGTAAGGCGAACCTCGGTTAGCCCAAGCTCGGAAGCGGAAAGTTGGAAAATACCAAAATTAGTATGTAGCCAAGTGGTAGCCATGCCACAAGATATGCTTTTATACCCTCATTAAGCCTTCAGCGGCTAGGCGGCCGCTGCGCATAGCAGCATCTAGGGAGCCGTTCAATTGATGGTCGCCCGCCAGGAAAACGCGATCGGCAATTCGGGTGTGGGTCGGATCCTTGCGGAAGGCAAGGTTATCCAAATCCGGCAGCGCTTGTTTAACGTGATAATGCTTTAAAAAGCGCAAACTATCATTAGGCAACCGGCTGTGTCGGAGCAAATCTTGCTCCGCCTGTCCAATTTGGCTTTCTCGTTCTACGGATTTGCGTAAAGTGACGGAGATAAGGCTGCCTCCCTGCCCTTCGAGCTTGTAAGTAGGCGCCACCTCATCCAATACTGCATAAGTATTGATCAGGCTCGTGGGGTCAGATACTAAGTTGATCAGTCGGTTTTCCTTCAGGCGACGACTGCTGTAGAAGTAGAGATTACTGGTAGATTTCCAATTGATCGACGGCCCAGCTAACTGAGGCAACAAGCCGTGAGGAGGGCAAGCAATAATGATACCGCCTGGCGCAGCAAGTTCGCTGCCATCGACCAATTTAACCGTTTGCCCAACAACGGAGGCGACCGGTGTATTCAGGCGGATTTCCGTAGTTGTTAATTGCTCCGCCAATTGTTCCATCGCCGCCTGAATTCCCCCTGCGGGCAGGGCCGCACTACCGTGCCCAAACATTTTAAAAATGTAGCGGAATAAGCTGGCGGGAGTACGTAGTTCTTGTTCAAGGAAAATACCCCCGAAGAAGGGGCGGAAAAACCTTTCGACGATTTGCTCACTGAAGCCTAAGCTCCAGAGGTAATCGATAGTTGTCTGGTCATGATAGCCCTTGAAGCAGTCTTCCGAGGAACTAGCACGCAGCCGTATTCCAAGGCGGGCAAGTTTTATCTTATCGGACAAGGTACCAATAGGAGAAAGCGTAGAGCGGATAATCTGGGCTGGTTCACGCATAGGATCGGCAAACCGAAAATGCATCTGGCGGGTGTGTACGTGCCCCCCCGGTCGGAAGGTCTTTACCCCCAAGGCTTTAAGGTCTAGGTAGCGCTTTACTTCGGGATATTCAGTGAGCAGCACCTGGAAGCCACGGTCGAGGCGAAAACCGTCAATTTCGTCAGTGCGGAGCCGCCCCCCTACAGCGTCGGCTGCATCAAGGAGAAGAGGGGAATGACCGGCACGCTCCAATTCTAGGGCGGCTACTAGGCCGGCCGCGCCAGCACCAATGATAATGATTTTTTGGGAGGACAAGTTGGGTTGTTCGCTTTGCCGTAAAGATGGGGCGGGATGGGCAAGGGTGCAAGTTTTTAGGGGGCAGTCAACAAAATATCACGCCTTCCACTAACGGAAATGACTACAGGTAAACAATAGCAATCGTTTGGCTTTCGCCCATCCTTGCAACTTGCTGCTAACTCGAAAAGGTCTTCCGCTCCGCCAGCATATAGCCATACCGCAAAAACACGCCATAGGCCAACACCATACTAATGATTAGTCCTTCTCGGCCATCTCGGAATCCTCCTTGGAGGACATAGTGCTTGAAAAAGCGGTATACTGGCTTTATGAGCAAATGAAATAAACTAACACTTGGCGTTTTAGGGCCATAATCTTGGGCTGACCACTTGGCGTACCGCCGGGTTTTATCCAAGAAGTGGTCGAGGTTTTTAAAGGTGTAATGTAGCATCCGGCCTTTTAACCAGCCAACACTAATGCCCTCGGTAATGATCTCTTCGTGTACCTGTTTACTGTCGTAGCGGCAACGATCGCGGTTAAAAAAACGAACGACTTTATCCCCCGCCCAGCCTGAGTGGTAGATGCGTTTGCCCATGAAATGATTATCACGGCCAATCCAGTAGGCATCGTGTTGAATTTCTGGTGCTGCCAGTAATGTATCGATCTCCACGCGCAGTTCGGGAGTTACCAACTCATCGGCATCTAGCAATAAGATCCATTCGTGTTTGGCGTGCTCGATGGCCCAATTCTTCTGGTCCGAAGGTCCCACGTATTTTCGCTGCTTCAGGATAACATCTTCTCTGGTTTCGAGCAGTTCGGCCGTCCCGTCGGTACTAAAACTATCGACCACCACCAAATCATCCGACCACCCGGCAACAGTAGCCAGAGAGCGCTCGATGATATCGAGCTCGTTGAAGGTGGTGTAGATAATGCTGAGGGAACGCGTGAAGGACGGGGCCAAGACGGTCGAGGTGACGGTGGAGAAGCTCGAGGACTACCTCGGCGCGCCGCGCTTCAAGTTCGGCCTGGCGGAGGACGCGGACCAGGTGGGCGTGACCACCG
>JBCDGT010000448.1:0-4115 GCA_038750915.1 Bacteroidota bacterium | reverse complement strand
TTTCCACCATCCCGGTAGCTTTCCAGGTCGGTCAAACGAAAACCCGCCGCGTTCTGTCGGCTGTGCTCGGCTAGGAAGGCATCCCAGCCACTGCTGGTTATTTGTTTCACTTCGGCATCGGAAGGCTGATAAATAGCGGAAAACTGTTGTGCGAAAAGCGCGGGGGAACACGCAAGTAGCAAACTGGCTACGAGTAGTCTTAGCAGGGTTAGTAGATCTGAAGTGTTAAATGTACGAGCGCTGGAGATTATTGTGTCATTGCTTCAATCCGTAGACCACCGATAAATGATTCTCAGCTTCTGCCTCTTTTCTTGGCACCTGCGCCTGCGCCCTGGTGTTAATTGAGAATGAGTGAATGTGAGAATGAGTGAATTGACAAATTTTCCTTTCGCTCATTCTTCATTCGCTCATTTTTTCATTACCAGTCCTAATCACCTATCTTCGCGGCGATTTTACATTCCTGGCCTCTGAACATCCTAAAAATATTCTTCCCATGAAACAGGATATTCTTACTCCCGAAGTAAAAGACGTTATTGTCACGGTGGTGCCCCGCAATGGTGATGCAACCGCTGAAATTTGGGACACCTACGTGATCAACGTGCGCACAGAGCCCATGGATAATGTCTTGATCACCAGTCAGGGCTACGGTGAACTGGACGGTAGGAATAAAACTACTACTGTACTAAGACATTTCCACCAGCAGATTGCTCCGAAGGCCTGGATCAAGGTAGAACCCATACAGACCGAGCTATTCGGCATTCAGAATGAGTATTGGGTCAGCTTTAATGACGGCGCCCAAATGCTCGATAAGCGTTTTATTTTCAAGGCCGGTGACATTAAGCCGGAGGCCCTAGAGCTCGTGCCTGTGCTAGGTAAGCTAGGGGTGATGATTAAATAATTATCCGCCAATGTCTCGCCCCGCCCCTAAGAAAACCGCCGATAGCCGGACGATTATGTCCGAGTTAGTCATGCCTAATGATACCAATCCTCAGAACAACTTAATGGGGGGGAATATGCTGCGCTGGATGGATATTGCCTGCGCCATCTGTGCGGGGAAACACTGCGAAAAACCAGTAGTCACTGCTTCTGTAGACAACGTTGCCTTCGGCTCGCCCATTCGTAATGGAGAAGTCGTTACGCTGGAGGCGACCGTTACCCGAGCTTTTAATACGAGCCTGGAAATTTACGTGGAAGCTACCGCAGCTACCATGCAAGGGGCTAATCCTCGTCGTACTCACCATGCTTACTTCACCTTCGTAGCGCTTGACAAAGAGAACGGCTCTCCGACACCCATCGCGGAAGTCATCCCCCTTTCTGAAATCGAAGAACAACGCTTCGCCGCTGCCCTCCGTCGGCGTGAATTAAGGTTAGTACTAGCCGGAAGAATGAAACCACGGGAAGCGAAGAATTTGCAGGAAATCTTTGGGGACTAATGGGGAACTAGGAACTAGGAATAATAAGAAAATCAGTTCCCAGTTCCCAGCTCCTAATTCCTACTTACCTTCGCGCCATGCGAATTGTAACCTATAATGTCAACGGTATTCGCGCCGCCTTGAAAAAGGGACTGGCGGAGTGGGCTCTGGCCACTGATATCGATATTCTCTGTCTTCAGGAAACCAAAGCTTACGCCGAACAGGTGGATATGACGGAGTTGGAGGCTGCCGGCTACCAGTTTCAACAATGGCACAGCGCCACTAGCAAGAAAGGCTATAGTGGAGTACTAACCCTTAGTAAAACACCCCCCCATTTTACCCAGGCCGGCTTTGGGATAGAAGATTATGACCGCGAAGGCCGGGTACTACGCACCGATTTCGGGGAGCTAACCATCCTAAATTGCTACTTTCCGAACGGCGGACAGGGTGAGGAGCGACAAAACTTCAAGTACCGGTTTCTGGATGACTTTCTTGCTTTCGTCCTTGATCTCAAGCAGAGTCGACCTCAGGTGCTGGTGGTTGGTGATTACAACATTGCTCACGAAGAAATCGATCTACACGCTCCTAGGCGTAACGAAAAAAACACCGGTTTTCTGCCCGATGAGCGTAAGTGGATGACCAAGTGGTTTGCAGAAACGGGCTTTATCGATGTTTATCGTCACCTGCATCCTGAAGGCCAGGCCTACAGCTGGTGGAGCTACCGAGCCAACGCTCGCGCCAACGATAAAGGCTGGCGCATCGATTACCACAGCCTCAGCCCGCAATGGGCCGAAAAAGTCGTGTCGGTGGACCACCTCAAGGACGCCGTTCATTCCGATCATTGCCCCATTCTGTTGGAATTAAGTGAATGAGTGAATGAGAGAATATTCCCTTTATTCATCCATTCTTCCTTGCTCTAACTTATTCAATCCCTAATTCATTCATTCATCCATTCACTCTTGCGCATCTTCTTTGATAACTCCGCGACAACTCCCCTCGACCCTGAGGTGCTATCCGCCATGACGGAGGTGATGACCAATAATTATGGTAACCCCTCTAGTATCCACGCTGAGGGCCGTCAGGCCCGGGCTTTGATCGAGCAGGCTCGCAAAACGGTAGCCACTGCCCTGAACTGTAGTATTGGAGAAATCTTTTTCACTTCCGGAGGCACCGAGGCCAATAATATGGCTTTGAAAAATAGCGTACGGGACCTGGGCGTTACTCGCATTATCTCCTCTCCTTTAGAGCACCACTGCGTATTGCACAGCCTGGAAGCCATCGAAGCTACTGGTGCGGCTACCGTAGAGATGGTACGGATCGACGAAAAAGGCCACGTAGACCTAGCGGACCTAGAACGACTTCTCCAAAGTAACGAAGCTAAAACATTA
This sequence comes from Bacteroidota bacterium, assembly GCA_038750915.1. Classification (GTDB taxonomy): domain Bacteria; phylum Bacteroidota; class Bacteroidia; order Chitinophagales; family Saprospiraceae; genus Neolewinella. The sequence continues at coordinate 1,315 of JBCDGT010000448.1, read as the reverse complement.
GTGTCTTTAATGCACGCAAACAATGAAATTGGCAATCTTTTGCCAATCCAACAAGTGGCAGATTTGTGCGCGGCCGCAGGTGCTATGTTTCATTGTGACACCGTACAACCCATGGGCTACTATCCCATTGACCTGGAAGCAACACGGATTAATTTCCTTTCCGGTTCTGCCCACAAATTTTATGGCCCTAAAGGGGTAGGTTTTATCTACGTCAATAACGATAACATCATCAAACCTTATCTCGATGGTGGTGCCCAGGAACGCAATATGCTCGGTGGGACTGAAAACATTTACGGCATCGTCGGCTTGGCCAAGGCGCTCGAAAAAGCGGTAGCTGAAAGGGACGAGCGGGCAGCTAAGATCAAAGACCTAAAGACTTATTTCATAGATCGCTTGGCGTCGGATTATCCCGCAGCCACTTTTAATGGGGATCCTACAAATAGCCATTATAAAGTCCTCAGTGTAAGCTTTCCGGAGAGTCCTAAAGGCGAGCTGCTTCTCATGAATCTGGATCTGCACGGCGTCTCGGCTAGTGGCGGTTCTGCTTGTAGTAGTGGAATTGATGTTGGTAGCCACGTCGTTGGCCACCTGCACCCGGACAGTAAAAGGCATACCGTTCGCTTCTCCTTTAGCCATCATAATACCCGCGAGGAGGTGGACTATTTACTGGAAAAGCTCAGCGGGATGCTTTAGGTACCTTCCTCGCTACGCCGAAGAGGAAGCTAAAGGACCAAAGAACCAACAAAGCCGTAGAACAATAGACCAAGCTCACGCCTCTTCCCGCGACCAGTCCGTCTGCCCGATATAAATAAGGATGAAGCCAACGATGATCATGAGTAGTCTTACGGCAAACGAAACGGCTACGTTCAACTTGTAAAGCCAAGCAAGGAGGAAAAAATCTACTCCGACCATATTCAGAAACAAAGTCAGTACTCCAATAAAGAGCAGGAAGAAACCGATCACGGTGATGGTTGTAGCGTGTTTGAGCATGGTGATTATCTTTCTCACAAAACTACCATGCCCCTCACGGTGTTGACGATTCGAAGCGTAATTTTACCCTGCGCTGTTTAAAAGCTTACTTCTTTCGTGCCCGAGCCAACCATTAAAATCATTGAATGTCCCCGCGATGCCATGCAGGGGCGTAAGGTCTTTATCCCTACCACCACTAAAGCTGCCTACCTTCAGCAATTGCTTGGCTGCGGCTTCGATACCTTGGATTTTGGTAGGCTCGCTCCATGTGCAGCACTATAAAACCGCGCTGGAGCTTGTTGAGAGCGTTCGCCAAAAGGGACGCGTAAGCGTAAAACCGCTCGTG
>JBCDGT010000447.1:0-4122 GCA_038750915.1 Bacteroidota bacterium | reverse complement strand
GGGGCCACATCAAAAAATATTAAGTAGTAGTACGTATGAAGTTCTTTCTGAGCGCGGTCATAAAAAACCAGCAATACAGCACCCTAAAGGTATAGGAAAATATTCGTGCTGACCTGGTAATTTCATAAACCACTGTCATTCTTGTTTAACGGCCACTGGCTGTTGCGTAAACAGTACAGCCTTCAGGAGCATTGTGGTCAATAGTAAAACCACTCTCTGCAATCGTTCCTTCCAGCAGACCCGAAATTCTAACTGCTTGATTACGATTTCCTTGTTTGGTAATGGTCAGTGTTTTTCCATCGGCGGAAAGCGTAGCTTCTGGAATGAAGTCAGGGTTACCGAATCCATTTACAAATTCTAGGTCACTGACTGCTTGCGAGAAGGTGTAAACGGTACCTTCAGGGCCTAACCATCCCAGTTCGAATCCTACGTCGCCAATATCGGAAAGAGCAGCATTAGCTCCAGGCGTGATCGTCATAGAATAGGTGGAAGCGTTATTATGGTAAGTCTGCGTAAGAGCGGCTGCTCCTTGGTTGAAAATGAAGATGTTGGTATTGGCACCTGCAATAAAGGTTACGCCATCCTGGTCAAAGGTAAATTCTTTGCCACCCAATGTAGTGGTTATGGGATCATTACCACCACCGGTGCTGAAGTTCAGTTCCGCCCAAGTTTGATCCGTACCCAAGAATGTTATTGGGTAGGAGAAGCCTAAGACCACCGAGCCGCTGCCTACGACAAAGGAACCGACGTCACTAAAGGATAAGGTATACTCTTCACCAATGGTAAAGTTCGCAGGATCTACGTTTAACTGGACGATGTTATCCGCCCAAGCCGGCTTCTCAGCACTGGCAATAGCAACCGTTCCTCCGCCACTACCGGTGAGCGTCATGGAACTAGTCAAGTCTGCGGCCAAAGTCCCCGTAGCTTCGTTCAGGGCTAAATAGATGGCCGAACCGTCGCGGCTGAACTTGGCGCTACGTGACTGGGTAACGGGATCATCAAAAGTCTGGATGAAGCCTGTTTTAGTTTCGGTACTAACAAAACCAGTAGAGCGGCGGGTCACCGTCAGGCTGACGTCGTAAGTACCCGTTTCTGGAAAGTCAATTTCGGGGTTGCTTTCAAAAACGGTATCAGCAGTTACACCGGGAATAAACCAAGCGTGAATGATTGCAGTATCTCCCTCACCAAGTACGGCGGGGATCGCGCCAACACCAGTGGTGGTATTGTTAAATTGAACACTGTTCCCACGTTGAAGCGCCGTTGGTGTAGCCGTAAAGTCAGCAACTACTGGAGGAACAACGGTAGCCAACAATCGACGGCGCTGTGTAGAGCCATCGTTGAAAGTAGTGGTAACAAATGTTTCAAAGGTTCCTTCCATGGCATACAAGACGGTTGGCTGGAGTTCGGTAGAAGTAGCGGGGTCGCCTCCTTCAAAAGTCCATTCTCTGCTAGTAGCATTAAGGGAACCATCCCGGTAGGTAATAGTGGAGCCGGCATCCGTAGTTAACCGGTCGGCATCAATAAAGAACTCCACTGGCCGAAAATCGAAGAAGTCTTCATCTTCGGGTTCACAAGCAGTAAAAACAGCCATGGAGGCCAAGCAAAACAAGAGTAGTTTAGCAGTGTGGTTGAATAAGCGTGATTTCATATTAAGCCATGAGTTGAGTTGAAACGGACGGGCCATAAAAAGTGGTATCAAATTTTTGGGCTCCGCGCATGATCATCGTAAATGTCCGTCCAATTGGGATGAAGCGGCGCAACTAATGTTTAAAAGCGGAACACAAATGGATTATTGACTGATTTCCTGGGTAAAAACCGAAGATTCACTGGCTTTGGCGCGCACGCAGGTGCAATCTTGGGAGATAATTCAGCAAAAAATTACCTAAGTATCTACCTACTTGAAGGATTTTCTTCCTCAGGATAAGTGTAAAGTCGTAGCCTACCACTATTGACCGCCACTAAAAAACCTTTACCCTGATTCTCCCCTAAACTGATGGAGTAAATGTCTTTCACGTTTTCTGGTAAGAACAGACCTGAGCTATAAGGGGGCAAATTCCTGAAGCCTCTACCTTCAGCTCGTTGCAACAGCAAATTTCCAGTCCCAGCGTCAGCACGGGTTGTTTCGATTTCAACTTCGAATTTATTACCTACCACAATGAGGTCCTGCAGTCCATCGCGATTGAGGTCCGTAGCGGTAATGCCGTTGATCACGGAAAACTGTGCCTCTAAGGGAAGTGCCTCCAACTTCAGTTCCTGACCATCATTGCGCAGCAAACAACTCGCAAATTCTCTTGCCTCATAGCGAATGGCATTAGGGTTTTCTAAATCGATGATTTCCCCCAGGTCCGCTTCGGCAAAAGCATTATAAGACGGAAACTTTTCGGCAATCTCCGGCACCTGCTGGCTAGAGCATTCCCGTCCGCGAATTGGCACCAATTCATCCTTATTTTCCTTAGCCAAAAAGATATCGTTGCTGCCGTTGTTGTCAAAATCAGAAGCAAAAACGTAGAAGGGCTTATCCGGTGAAGCCCGAAACTTATAATTGAGCCCTAGGTTTCCGGCGACTAAGTCTTCGTCACCATCACCATCGATATCAGTAGCGATTACTTTGTTCCACCACCCCTGGGTATTTTCCAGGCCGTAAGCAGAGGAGGTATTCTGGTACTTATCTCCCTTGAGTTCGAAAACGGTGATGGGCATCCACTCCCCTACGATCACTAGCTCTTCGCGTTGGTCACCGTTTAAATCCACCCAGGCCGCACTGGTAACCATCCCTATTTCCCCCAAATCTTCCGCAATACCCAGCGTTACATCCTTGTATCCAGCCCCCGTATTCTCCAGTAAATAGCTCTCTGGTGCTGCTGGATACTGGGTTGGGACGACCCTTCCCCCAACGAAAAGGTCCAAATCACCGTCACCATCCATATCGTGAGGCACGACACAAGAGCCACTACTCCGGATTTCCGGCAACCAACCAGAGCGGGTAAATGCCCCCTTACCATCATTAAAATATAACCGGTCCTGAAATTTATCGGACCCCATCGGAAATTCACTGCCTCCACTGACGACGTAGAGGTCCTGATCACCGTCCTGATCTGCATCAAAAAAAGTGGCAGCGATATCTTCGTGACCGGCGTCTTTCTCCGGGAATTGAAAGTTTGAAGGCAAGAATTTTCCCTCGGTACTTTGTAAGTATAGCGAGCCCGCAAAGCGTTTTGCTCCGCCAACGTAAAAGTCTTCCAAGCCATCACCATTAACATCGCCAACGGCAATGCCTGGACCTAACTTGCTGTGCCCATGGGGTAATAATACCTGGCTGGCGTAATCGTCAAAATTATTTTCCTCGTGTTGGTGCGGTTCAGCAAAGGCTGCTGCCGTGATTTCCCGCATCATTGGCCTCGTAGAAGCGATAGGAAAATCCACGGGTTGGGCTTCCGCATAATCTATGGTTAGCTCTTGGTTAATGGCCGGGTTTTCAACAATAGATTCTTTCCCGTCGGGCCAACGTACCCTTACCTTAAGTACCGCTCCCAAATCTCCTAAGCCAAAGTGCACCTTTGGTTCAACGGAAGAAAGGTAACCACGGACGGTATTTTGCGTCTGTAACTGCTCTCCTCCCTGCTGAGTCAAGTAGACCTTCGCCCCCAAACCGTACACATTACCATCAGGCCCTTGCAAATTGATGCGTAGATAATCTCCTTCGGCACCATCATTCCGGTATAAAAAAGCCTCTTCTTCTAGGTTATTGATGACTAGGTCAAGGTCCCCATCATTGTCTAAATCTCCGTATGCCGCTCCGTTCGAAAACGTCTTTTCAGTAAGTCCCCAGCTTGTGGCCGCACTCTCATAGTTCAATTCCCCCGCGTTATCATAAAGGTAATTCTGCAAAGGCACGGACTGGAACATATCAATGACGTACCGAGCGTTTTCTTCATCCGTTCGTTGCCTCCTTTCTTCGCTGCGCAAGTAATTCTGGAAACGAATATTCCCGTCCTTGTCGGCCACATCTCGCCGGTAGCCATTAGTGATAAAAATTTCTTTATGTGCATCATTATCAAAATCCGCTCCCAAAACAGCCCAGCTCCAATCGGATTTAGCGATGCCGGCTAACTGACTAATCTC
>JBCDGT010000446.1:0-4128 GCA_038750915.1 Bacteroidota bacterium | reverse complement strand
TTTGAGCACCACCAAGCTTTTTCGGCTTCCTTATGGGTCAAACACGATGGCCGCGGAAAACAGCGGGCTTTATTCGGTAAACGAATGGACGAGCTCCGCCACAACGGCTATGATCTCATCCTGACTGAGGATAATAAGCTGGCTTTCCGGATGGCGGGCTTCTGGTGGTCACCGGATCAATACCCAGAAGGTTTGGAGGCCCTCGAAGTACGTACGGCTAACCGGGTACCAGCCGGCAGTTGGCAGCACGTTGCCGTTACTTACGATGGTTCTGGGCGAGCGGATGGTGTCCAATTGTATTTGGGCGGCAGCGCGCAGGTGCAAAGAACGGTAGCCGACAACCTACAACAGCACACCATCCTAAATGGTAATCATTTCGCCCTTGGCAACTGGAACCAGCGGGGTAGAACTAAGGGGAATTTAGGTGGGTTCGCAAACGGCGTCATCGATGAATTCCGCTTGTACAAAAGAGAGCTAAGCCCCATCGACGTGGCGCTTTTAACTAAGTTAGCACCTGCGGACGCGCCCCTTAATGCCGCTAGCTTTAACCAAAAAGCGCTGCATCTCCACCAACTACACCATTATTCTACCAACTACCGGCGTAATATTCGTATGCTGGATAGCCTACGGGCCATCGACCGGAGCATCCCTAAGGTAATGGTCATGGAAGAAAAAGACACTATTACCCCTACCTTTATTCGGTTACGTGGGGAATACGACAAACTAGGCGATCGGGTGAGTCGCAAAGCTCCTAGCGCCCTACCTCCTTTGCCCGAGGGAGCGCCCGCCGACCGGCTGGGGTTGGCCCAATGGTTATTTACTGATGATCACCCACTCACCGCTCGCGTGGCCGTCAACCGCTGGTGGCAACAGTGTTTCGGACGAGGGCTGGTAGCCTCCACCGCAGACTTTGGGAATCAAGGTGACTTACCGTCCCATCCACAACTGCTGGATTATTTGGCCATCCACTACCGTACGAGTGGTTGGGACACCAAAGCCCTGCTCAAACTCTTCGTGACCTCCGCTACCTACCGCCAGAGTGCGGTCTTAAGCCCTGAAGACAAAGCCCGGGACCCCGACAACCGCTGGCTGGCCCGCGGCCCTGCGCAAAAACTCACCGCCGAAATGCTGCGCGATCAGGCGCTGTTTGCCAGTGGCCTGCTCAATAAAAAGATTGGTGGCAAGTGGGTTAAACCCTATCAACCACCCGGTCTCTGGAACGAAATGGCCAGTGAAATCGGTGAGCCCGTCTACCGACCAAGCCAGGGACGTGATCTCTTCCGCCGTAGTTTGTATACCTACTTTAAGCGGACCATTCCCCCTCCAAGTATGCTGACCCTGGATGCAGCCGAGCGTACCGTTTGCACCGTAAAACGACAAAAAACGAGTACGCCACTACAGTCATTGGTGGTGTTGAATGCCCCCATCTTCCTGGAGGCCTCTCGTAATTTAGCCCAGGATATTTTACGGCAAGAAGCTGATGAATCTACCCTCATTCAACAGGCTTTCACTCGGGTACTAAACCGACCGGCGGATAAGGAAGAACAAGGCATCCTTCAAGAAATATTGTGGGATAACTTGGCCTACTTCACCGAAGCCCCTGAAGCAGCGGATGAGCTACTTAATGGAGGTACGACCGCCGTAAACCCGGCCATATCTCCTCCGAAATTGGCTGCCGCCACCATGATGGTCAGCACTCTCTTTAACCTCGACGAAGCACAGCGTAAATAAGCCCCCAATGCAAGACCCCATTCAGGAGGCACGCCTCCGCATGAACCGCCGCCACTTTTTCTCTAAAGCCAGCTTGGGCTTAGGCGCTCTTACCCTCGGCAACCTCCTGGGCTGCAGTAAAACGAGGGACAACCCATCGGAGGAGGCCGTAGCAGCCTTCACCAAACGTTTTCATCTGCCCGTAAAGGCCAAGCGGATCATCTATCTTTTCCAAAGCGGTGGCCCTTCCCAGTACGAGCTCTACGATTACAAACCTATGCTGCGCCAGCGGCACGGCGAGGAACTACCCAAAAGTGTCCAAGGCGAACAACGCCTCACTGGGATGACGGCAGGCCAAGCCACCAAGCCGATGGCTGGCTCCCTGTTCGGTTTTAAGCAGTGGGGGAAAAGTGGTGCTTGGGTCAGCGAATTGATGCCCCACGTCGGAGCCATTGCCGACGACCTCTGCTTCGTCAAAACCATGCATACCGAGGCCATTAATCACGATCCAGCGATTACTTTTTTCCAGACGGGTAGTCAGCAAGCTGGCCGGCCCTCCATCGGCTCCTGGATGAGTTATGGTTTGGGCAGCGATAATGAAAACATGCCGGCTTTCACCGTGCTCCTGAGCCGGGGCGCGCAACGGCCACAGCCAATTTACTCCCGGCTTTGGGGTAATGGATTTTTACCATCACTGCACCAAGGCGTACAGTTTCGTAGCGGTAAGGACCCCGTGCTCTACCTACGGGACCCCAAGGGAATCAACGGTAACGCCCGCCGCCGTTTTCTCGATGAGCTGGCGCGGCTCAACGAGCTTCGCCTCCAAGATTTCGGCGACCCGGAAATTCAAAGCCGGATTGCCCAATACGAAATGGCCTACCGTATGCAAACTTCCGTCCCGGAAGTTATGGACCTAAAGGATGAACCCGACGAAGTGTTCGAGTTGTACGGAGAGGCTGCGCGACGGCCAGGTACTTACGCAGCCAACTGCTTACTCGCTCGCCGTCTGGCGGAGCGCGACGTAAAGTTCATCCAACTATATCACCTCGGTTGGGATCAACACACCGACCTACCCCGCGAGATTGCCAGCCAGTGCCGCGACACTGACCAGGCCTCCGCCGCGTTAGTCACCGACCTGAAACGTCGGGGGCTTCTGGAAGACACCCTAGTGATCTGGGGCGGGGAATTCGGGCGCACTAACTTCAGCCAGGGTACCCTTACCCCCACTAATTATGGCCGGGATCACCACCCGCGGGCCTTTACCGTCTGGATGGCTGGCGCGGGGATAAAGCCGGGTATCTCTTACGGGGAAACCGATGAGTTGGGGTACAATATTATTAAAGACCCAGTTCACGTCCACGACTTTCAGGCCACCCTACTCCACTTAGCAGGGGTCGACCACGAACGTTTGACCTTCAAACACCAAGGGCGGCGGTACCGACTCACGGATGTGCACGGCCACGTGGTGAAGGATATTTTGGTTTAAAAACCGAAATACCGTTCCGCATTCCGGTAGCAAACATCAGACACTAAACCACCAAGTAATTCGACATCGTGGGGCGCTTTGCCTTCGGTAACGTCATTGGCCAGTAAGTTACAGAGCAACCGGCGGAAGTATTCATGACGGGGAAAACTTAAAAAGCTCCGCGAATCGGTGAGCATCCCGACGAAAGTTGACAACAGCCCCATATTCGACAGGGTATTGATTTGCTCCGTCATTCCGTCCCACTGATCGAGGTACCACCAGCCGGAGCCCCACTGCATTTTACCACGCCCCCCGCCAGAGGCGAAGTTGCCGGTCATGGTAGCAAAGACGGCGTTATCGGAAGGGTTGAGGTTATACAGAATCGTTTTGGGTAATTCGTTGGTATTATCCAGGGCGTTGAGCAAGCGGCTCAATCCTTGTGCTTGAGGAAAGTCCCCAATGCTATCGAAGCCGGTATCCGGACCAAGTTCCCGTAGGCCCCGTTCGTTATTATTGCGCAGAGCCCCAAGGTGGAGTTGGAAAACCCAGTTGCGCTCGGCGTACATCCGGGCCAGGTCCGTTAGGAGGGTCACCATAAAGGTTTGGGCGCGATCCGCAGGTACAATGAAGATTTCGAAACGCAGGGCGTTGCTACAAGTTTCTGCCGCTACTTCTAAGTTGTAAGCTACGTCCGGGATACACTCCAAACCGTGGTCGGAGATCCTACAACCAAGGGCGGCAAAGTGATCCATACGCCGCTGGAGGGCGGTTAGAAGGTCCTCATAGGAACTAATATTCATGCCTGCGGCTTCTCCCAATTTAGCCAGGTAGGTACGCCAGCCAGGTGCATTGATTTGCAGTGCCTTATCCGGGCGCCAGCCAGGTAACATCCGTATGGGACAATCCTTCTGCCCTAGAGACGTGTCAAAAATAAGAATACCGTAATTCTCAGT
>JBCDGT010000445.1:0-4130 GCA_038750915.1 Bacteroidota bacterium | reverse complement strand
TTTTACGATTACGTCAACCAGCTTCGACTAAAGGCTTTTGAAAAAAAGTTACAAGAGCCACAGGCGCGACAGTATACCATTAGTGCGGTAGCTCGGGATTGTGGTTTCAAATCAAAAACCTCTCTTTACCGGGTATTCCGGGAAAAGCACAGAAGCACCCCCAGTGCCTGGCTCAAGGAGCAGAGTCTTAAGCTTGAGTCCGCACAAAATGTAGGAAACGGTTGAGGGCGACTCTTTTACGTTCATCCAGGTGGTAATCAATGTGTTGCTGGAAGTAGCTCACTAAATCGAAGTCTGGATGAGGCGAAGACAGTAATAATTGCAACTCCGGTATATGATCCACGCCTTCGCGTAAAGCTCCGTTAAACTGTTCCACGAAATCATCCGCAAGGGGTTTGGTGGATACCCAAGCGGCGAAGACAAAGGGAAGCCCCGTATGGTCCTTCCAAGCCTGACCGAGGTCATAGGCATGACGAAAGCGTTGGTCCAGCCCAATAGTCCGATCTCCAATAACTAAACCACCGATTGTACCTCCAATCAGTTCAAGGTAACCTTCCGTTGCCGGCAATAACTCTACTTCCAGTTGCCAGTACTCTTGTAGCAGGAGCTTAGTAAGCATTACCGAAGTCCGGCTATGGAAATCAAGATAAATCTTGGTCATCTTAGTAATAGGAACGTCTCCATAAATGCCTACAGTGGCAACGGCACCATCTGCACCGATACAATAATCACTAATGATGTGTGCCTCCGGGAGTTCGGGAATAACGGCTACCGGAACCAGCCCAATGTCCGCTTCGCCAGCTACCAGGCGTCGCGCGCATTCACTCGGAATGGCCAAATCCATGGCTAGCTGTTCCTGGATATCTGAACGTAAAAGTCCGTAGAGCAAAGGTTTGGTATTCAAGTAAGATACAGCCACTAATCGATGCCTGCGGTCTTCGTTACTATCACGCTTTCTCCTTTGATCAATTGCGGTAGCTACCATTTCTTCATCATTGGCACCTCCGGCAGGTGGCTGAGGTCGTTCTTAAGGTCGAACTCCCATAGACCATTGTCCCGTAAGGACGCACGCCACACTCCGGTGTTGTTGTGGGTGAGATCATTCATTTCGTGGATGGGTCGCCCCATCATTAAGGTGACTAGGCCACACATCGCCCGGCCGTGACTGCAGATCAGTAGTAAGCTTTCCTTTCTTTCGGGGAGGTGATCAATAAAGCGTTGGACGCGGTGCCCTAGTTCCCGAGCAGACTCTCCACCTCCAATGCGACCATCGATTTCTCCCAGCCCCCAACCATCACGGATACGCTTGTATTCCTCAATGCTCTCTGGAGTACCTTTTTTTCCTTCATGACTACCCCACCCCATCTCATTGATGTCGGGATGCTGCTCCCAGGAAATACCAGACTCGATAAAGGAGGCCACTGTTTGCTGCGTACGCTGCAAAGCGCTCGTCAGCACCACTTCGAAGGGGACTTCCCGATACTTATCATACAAAAGGCTCCCTTGCTCCCTTCCAGTAGCGTTCAGCGAAGAATCCACTCCACTACCCTGCACGATTCCCTGTAAATTGTAATCGGTCTGGCCGTGGCGAACAATATAGGCAGTCTTAGGCATCGAAAATTTTTAATTTAAAATTGAATATTCAACATTTACCCGAGGGTGTATAGTTGCTAAAATGCTACATTCTAAAGGTTACCACCCAGCTCTAAATTAAACGACTGGTAGCGCGGTATACCCCCGGTATTGTTTATCATCGGCAAACTCGACGTCCTTATAATCTTTAACTACGTCGTAAAGGGTACCCCGCTCGATGGGGTGGCGGCCGACGGAGCGAATCATTTTCACCAACTGCTCCGTACTCAGAGCCGGGTTTTGCTCAGCGCCGGCCATAGAGTAAATCCTGGTCGTATCGTCAATAGTGCCATCAATATCATCAACCCCGAAGGCCAGACTTAGCTGGGCGGTAGTCTGCCCGATCATCGGCCAGTAGGCCTTCACGTGCTCGAAGTTATCGAGGTAGATACGACCAATGGCATAGTTGCGCAGGTCTTCGATTACGCTGGTTTCGTCCAAGTGGCTTAGTTCATTATTCTGGTTGCGGAACTTTAGGGGGATATAGGTCTGGAAACCACCAGTCTTATCCTGTAAGTCACGTAGCTTCTCTAAATGATCCACGCGGTGACGATATTCCTCGATGTGACCATACAGCATAGTCGCATTGGAGCGCATGCCCAGCCCGTGCCAGATTTCGTGAATCCGCAGCCACTCTTCTCCGGAGCACTTTCCTCCGGCAATCTGGTCCCGGATCTCTGGATGGAAAATCTCCGCACCGCCACCTGGCATGGACTGTAAGCCCGCCTCCTTCATCAAAGCCATCCCTTCCTCGTAGCTGATCTTGGCCTTCTTAAAGATGTAGTGGTATTCCACCGGCGTCAGGGCTTTTACGTGTAAATCCGGACGGTGAGTCCTGATGCGCTTAAACAGCTCAGTGTAAAAAGGGACATCGTACTGCGGTAATACCCCACCAACGATATGTACTTCAGTGACGGGCTTATCGTCGTAGCCCTTGACGATATCCATAATATCATCAAGGCTGTATTCCCAGCCATCTTCCCGTTTCTTGATGCGGCGGCTATAGCTGCAAAAAGTACAGGTATAAAGGCACACGTTGGTTGGCTCTACGTGAAAATTCCGGTTGAAGTAGGTCTTATCCCCGTGTTTAGCCTCTCGGATATGGTTGGCCAGTGCTCCAAGGTATCCTAGTGGTGCCTCATCGTAAAGCAGTTGACATTCCGCCGAAGTGATCCGGTCACCCGCGTACACTTTTTCGGCAACGGTCCGTAAAGCAGGGGCAAGTGTTACATCACGCAAGACGGTTTGAAGGGAAGGTTGGCTCATGGGGCAAAGTTATGTTCGTACAACACTTGAACAAACTTTCAGTTTTTATTGAAAGTATGTTTTTTTGTTTTTCTACTCTGCAGTGAGGGGTTACAGAAGTCACTTTTGCCCTTTCAACATTGCTTCGCTGCGGAAGAATACCCATTAGGGTGGAAAAGGGTTGCTTACACCAGATGCTAAAATGTTTTACTGTATATTACAAAAGCAACCTAAATACCTTGTTATGCGCTTCATGTCCCTACTACTGCTCCTTATTGGAGCTTCCCTTCCTGCACAGGTGGACATCCAATCGCTAAAAAAATTCGTTACCGACAATATCGATTTCCGCGCGCAATCAAGAGGAGTTGCCTTTAATGGCAAACTCTTCTTTCCAGCAACTACTATCGAAGAAGGCGCGGAATTATGGATGTCAGACGGAACACCAGAAGGTACACAACTACTTGTGGACCTTTTCAGCGGGCCTGGTAATAGCTTTCCCCAAAATTTATTTGTAGCGAATGATTTACTCTACTTTATAGCCACCACCCCTGAGTTAGGGGCAGAATTATACCGAACGGATGGAACTGCTGAGGGTACCCGCTTAGTCAAGGATATTTTACCAGGGCCAGGTTTTGGTTTTCCATCCACTATTACAGATAGGTTTTACTCCTGGCGAGGCCGGGTATACTTCGCTGCCCAGGATTTTATGCGTAATGTGGAGCTATGGTCAACCGACGGTACGGCAGAGGGAACCCAAATCGAAGCGGACATATGTCCCAACTCCTCCCCTGGAAGTGATTCCGGTAGTGAACCGGCAAAATTCATTGCAAATGAGCATTTTCTCTACTTTGTTGCTGGTAAAAGATTCGTTCAAACCGAGGTTTGGCGCTTTGACGGTGACACGGCGGCCCAAGTGTCCGATATCTCCATACAAGGATTTAGCGAATCCCCTTCAAACCTAACCGTACTCGGTGATTACGTCTATTTTGGAGCAGGGCAAGGTTTAGAATTCGACCTCTACCGATCCCTGGCGACACCAGGATCCGCTCCAACATCAGAGTTAGTTTTTGACTTCCCCGGAGGGGGATTGTTTTTGTTGAATACGGTACAGGGACCATTAAACATCCTTAATGGAGCTCTTATATTCTCCATTAGGCAAGAGCTGGAAGTTGATCTTTGGATCAGTGATGGAACCCCTTCCGGAACTCGGCTATTGCTAGACAACGACAGTGACATCACCTCTGATCTTTTTG
>JBCDGT010000444.1:0-4136 GCA_038750915.1 Bacteroidota bacterium | reverse complement strand
CGCGGACCTACGAGACGGCTCGGCCCGCGAAGCTATCACCATTGCGGAGGTTTTGAGCATGAGTTTCTAGTCCCCAACTCCCGGTCTTAATCTACGTTACTATTCAGCACCACGGTACCGACTATGCGATCGTACCGGCCACCAATAGGCCGCCAGTACACGAGGGCTAAGTAGTCATTTTCCGTTTCATCGAAGCTGCCTTCGGTAATGTCGTAGCTCAGCCGGTCGGCGGGCCGTGGGTTTTTGGTGGTTACCGCCTGCTCCGTAACGTAATGATAATTGTAAAAGCCTTGCTTTACCAGCGTACGCCCCACGTAAGCACTAATGGCCGGGTTCCAAACCATTTTAAACTCCGGCTTAAGTTGGTATTCCGTGAGGCCACCAAAGAGGTATACATCCCGCTTCAAAGGGGTGCCGGTGGCAAAGACAAAAGTCATTTCGATGTACTCCCCGTTAAAGTCAATGGCAAACCGACTAAAGTTTTCCTGGAGGAATTCATCCGCTAGATTAATCACGGGACGATCAAAACGGAAGTTGACGTAGTCGCCGTTAAGATCGAAGTATCCAATGTAGGTACCGTTATCCCGTGGGCGATCTGCCTGCGCCATCATGGCGTAGCGATCACCTTCATTCGTAATGCTCACCATCTCGGTCCGCGGTGCCCGAATGGAGCGGATGTCGAGGTTACGGTACTCGTTCATACCCCGGAAAGAAACCTTACCCTGATAGTCAAAGCGTACGGCCTCCCGCTGCAGCAGGTTAGGCGCAATCCCGACGACGGCGTTATCCCACCGATTATTCTGGATTACGGTAGCCCGAAGTTCGCGCATAGGCGCCCGTAGGTCTAGCTGTTTGGTGTTCACCGTCAGGTCTACTTCTTGGTGGGTATGAATCTTGTCTACGGAAGCAGAACGCATCACTCGGCCACTGATACCGACTAGGTTTTCTTGCACCATGAAGCGACGGGTAATGACGGGATATTCTTCTCCTTCCGCATCGTAGACCACCAAGAGGTAATTTCCACTGGCTTCCAGTTTCATATTTCGATTCGGAAATACCAGGTCGTAGTGAACGTATTCTTTAAGCGTCCGCAGGCTGAAATCGTATTCGTCCAGATAGTCTACGGAGTAGCCAGAGTTGAACTCCAAGGGGCTCAGGCCACTGGGTTGCCAGTCTTGATCACAGTGAATAAACTTATAGGAAAAGCGTCGTACTTCATCACTCAGATCATCGAAGCTCAAGCGCAAGCGAGCGTTGCCCCCTAGTTCTATTAAGGGGTAGCTGTGTGGAAATCCCTCAATATGCAGCCGCACGGTCTTAATATTGTCCACATATGTGTTATCGTAGAACTTAAGTCCCTCATCGTCCTGAGCCCTCAGTGCTGAAGAGAAGCCCCCCAGTCCCCAAAGGGGGAGAACAAGCCCAAAGAACATAAGGGCGGCGGCGCGCAGGTGCAAAGTGAGGTTTTTAGAGCAGTGAAGCATGTAGTTGGTCGGTTGGTCCTTTAGTCTTTTGGCTTCCAATAAGATGGCATTTCTGCACCTTCGTCATGTCTAATTAATTACAACTTAACTGAAAACCACGGCCGAAGATCGCTAAAGCACCGCACTTTCACCTTTCTTTAAAGGCATTCAGGCGGCTAACGAAGGGGCTGCCCCGGAGGTAAAACCTCCAAGGTTTGGCTGACCACTCCGGTCCCGCGTAGTCGATACCGATCCGCGGAGTAGCTACTACTTGGGACGCCTCCGGTAATGGGTCGGTCACTTCCAAGCGCACCGGGGAGCTTGGATCGAGTAAATCCAGACCGTTGTAGCGGCGGTCAATACCAAGGGCCTTGGTCAAAACGCCCGGCCCGCTACTTAATTGCGACTTAAAGGACTTCATATTACGCCGGGCCTTGATGTGTGCTAAGCCCCGCTTAGGTGCACCGGCTCGCAATAGGATCGCATGAGGTGTTCCTAGTGGCCCGGTCACTACGTTCATCATTTCGTGGATGCCATAGCATAAATAGACGTAAGCCGTTCCCGGGGCGTGATAAAATACCTCCGTGCGTTTAGTGCGTTTGTTGCCATAGGCGTGACTGGCGCGATCCTCCGGTGCCCAATAGGCTTCAGTTTCGGTGATGATTAAACTCGTTTCCACTCCGGCGGTCTCCGTAACGATCTCTACTCCGATCAGTCCACGGGCAATGGCGACAGGGTCGGTACCGGAAAGCAGCTCTTTTAGGAAGGTAGACATACGGCGAATTCGTAATTTTGGGCGCTAAGTTATCCATCTATAGCCCTGCGTATGGTAAAAGCACATTGCCAACAATTAGCAGCTGCACTCGGCTACTGCAAAGACTGTATATATTGAAGACTATGAAGTTACTCCCTATTTTCATTAGCCTGCTTTTTTCCTTAGCCTGCACCTGCGGCCGCGCCCAGAGTATTACCACCTACTTCACGGGGAGCCGTTCCGACGCCGAGACTTACCCCACCGGGGGTATTTGCCTGATGGGTGGTGCTACTGAGGACGATAATGCTATGCGTTGGTTCTTGCGCAGGGCCGACGGCGGTGACGTGTTGGTGCTGCGTGCCAGTGGCTCAGACGGGTATAATGACTATTTCTTTAGCGACCTAAACGTAAACGTAAACTCCGTTGAGACCATCGTATTCAACAATGCAAATGGGGCAAATGACCCACGAGTACACGAGGCCATTCAGCAAGCAGAGGCCATCTGGTTTGCGGGCGGCGATCAGTCTACATACTTGTCTTACTGGCGCGGAACCACCGTGGATAGTCTGATCCGTAGCGCCGTACAAGACCGAAATATTGTAATTGGTGGAACAAGTGCGGGCATGGCCATTCTCGGCGGCTTTCAGTTCTCGGCCGCTGGAGGCACCATCCGTAGCCCACAAGCCCTGGCAGATCCCTTCGATCCGAAGATCACTATCGACTCGGCTCGATTTCTCGCCGTTCCTTATTTAGAAAACGTGATTACGGACACGCATTACGACGATCCAGACCGGCGTGGCCGTCACGTCGCCTTCCTCGCTCGGATCGGCCATAGTTTTAGTGCTACCGCATACGGCATTGCTTGCGATGAGTACACCGCCGTATGCCTTACGCCCGAGGGAATCGGGCGTGTATACGGTGATGGCAGTGAAGAAGATTACGCCTATTTTCTCCAGGCCAATTGCGATGCTGGCCCGCCAGAAACGCTGGCCAACGGCCAGCCCCTCACCTGGGACCACAACGGAAAAGCCCTGAAAGTCTACCGGATCCAAGGCAACGCTACCGGCCTCCGTACGTTCGATCTCAATGACTGGCAAACCGGTAGCGGTGGAGAGTGGCTCCACTGGTTTGTCCGTTCCGGCACCTTCAACAATTTGGCCGGTACTGCACCGGAGTGTAGCAGTACTGCTATTACAACTTTCGTGAAGGATGAGTCGGTGGTCGTCGCACCCAATCCAGTGGGAGATACTCCTTTACGGATTGAGGCTGACTGGCCCATACAGGAGGTCAGGTTAGTGGATACCAATGGTCGTTTGGTACAGCGGTGGAAAGGAATTCGCCAACAAGCCATCCTACTTCCACTGGATACACTTACACGAGGAAGTTACCAGTTGCTGGTTAAGGGGCAACGGGGATGGGTACAAAGGGCGATAATTCGGTAAGACCAACCGACACATACGATGAACTTTTAACCGACTGCGTCAGGTCAAAAGATACAGCACATGAGCGGCCTAATTTATCCCGCCAAATTCCCCATAAACGGCTGATCGTACACCCGCTCACCCTTAGCCTGATAAAGCGCATTGGCCAGTGCGCCCATGATGGGGGGCAGTGAAGGCTCTCCGAGACCGGTGGGCGCAATGCCGTTGTCGACGAAATAGGTTTCAATCTCCTTCGGCGCTTCGGCGTGGCGGATGAGGCGGTAAGTATCAAAGTTCTTGTGGTCGGCCTTACCGTTGGTAAAGGTCTGGGCGCCAAAGAGGGCGTGTCCGATACCGTCCACAATACCGCCTTCTACCTGATTACGTGCGCCTTCAGGGTTAACGACAATGCCGCAGTCGACGGCACAATAGACTTTGTCTACCTGAGGCCGAGAGCCCTCCAGCGTGAGTTCTAGCACCTGGGCGACGTAAGAATTG
>JBCDGT010000443.1:0-4144 GCA_038750915.1 Bacteroidota bacterium | reverse complement strand
CCTAGTTCCTAGCTACCGCGTTAGCGGTCTAGCCCCTTAGCTCCCGAAACTATTTCCCTGCACCTGCGGCCGCGCCCGCTTTAATTAGCTCGGCGTCGACGAGTATGTACATCAAGCGGTTGATGTCGTCGCTATTGAGTATCAATTTACCGCGCAGCTTGATGCGCTCAGTGCTGTATTTGACGGGCTCGGAGCTGGTCACTTCCATGACGGTTTCGGGGCCGGCACCGCCGCAGAAGAAGCACATATTGTAGGGGTAAGCGCTGAATACGAACTCAGTATGGCTTTTGTAGCCTTCTACTGGAACGATGTAGCCACTCACTTCGACAACTTCTCCTTCCAGGGCTTCAATTTTTTCGCTGAAGACCGGTACGTCTACCTTAAAGCCGAGCAGCTCATCGAATTTCTTCTCGTAAGTGATCTTGGAGAGGGTTTTCCAAAGATTACCTTCCTGGGCCTGAAGGTTGGTTCCACCCAGGAGAAAGAGCGAACAAATAAGGAGTAGGATACGCATAATGGTTCGTTTTTGGCGGGGACTGCAAAGATAACAACGGAATTGTGGGTCGAAGGATGCGATCAAGCTGTTAATTTGTCGCTAAAAGTAGGTAGATGTACGGGTTGTTTTCCGTCATTTTCTACGGAGGAAGAGAAAAATGAGGAGTAGTACTACGATCCCTAGTACCGGGTAAATAAGGGCGCTACCCCAACTAGCAGTTGTAAAGGTTAAGGTGCCGGGCTCCCCGTAGAGGGTGAAGGCTGACCAGTAATAAGGGTGGCCATAATCTGAACTATTGAGATGCGATTGCTGGGCCAGGAGGAGTGCCTCTCCCCGGCTCTTACCAGCGGTAAGGCCTTCGTAGAAACGTACCATGAGTTCCTTGGTAGCGGCATCGTCTACCTGCCAGAGGCTGGTAAGGGTACTGCGGGCGCCAGCAGCGGCGAAGGCACTGGCCAAACTAAGGGCGGTTTCTCCCGGCACGTAAGCCCCTAAATTCGTTTCGCAGGCGGAAAGCACCACCAACTCCGTTTGGAGGCGCAGGCTGGAAAGATCGTTAAAGTAGAGTAGTTCTTCCAGCTCCAGGCTGTCGCCCAATTGGGAGAAAGCGACGAAGCTAAACTGTGGCTCGGCGGCGTTGACCATCCCGTGGGTGGAGAGATGGAGGATACCGCCATTTTCCATCGCGTCGAGGAAATTTTTACGATCCGCTGCCTTTGCTAGGTACGCACGAGCACTTGGCACTAAATCCGTAATGGCAGCTACTTCTGCAGCGTTGTGCCTTAAAGGACTTAGCCCCGGAAGGGCTCGCTCGCCAATCCTGGTGAGCGGGCGTTTTGTGGCCCTGCTAAGGCTTGCCGGACCGGCAGTTCCCTTAAACTCTGGAGCGAAGGCCAAAAGGTTAAAGTCATGGGGAACCGAAGGAGCGTCGGCAACGGCTAACAAAAAAGCAACAGAGTAGGCATAGTTGAGCTGGCGATCGCTTTGGAGGTAATTGACTTGCTGGTAGTTCAGCGGAATTTCTTCATCTTGTAGTGGTAGGCAGCCAAAAGGCAGGAAATTAAGTGCACCATCCGTGATAAGGACGATGTTTCCCGTTGGGATAGTGGCATTACCTCCCTGAAAAAGTTGGGCTTTTAAGGCAAGGCCATTTTGTAGGTAAGCCTCATCCAATTGGTGCTGCTCTGCGGCTGGCCGCAGGCTTTTCAACCGATAGGCACTGTTTACCACGGCATCCCGAAAAGTTTTGACACTATTGGCTAGTTCATTTGCTTTGTTGATGTTCGACCAACTCAGGCGACCGGAACTTTTATCCAGCAAGAAAAGGTGGCCCGTTTCTTTGCTGAGGTGAAAAGCAAGAAGGTCCATATCACCTTGTTGCAACCAACCAAGTAAGGCTTGGCGATCAAGGGAGAAATCAGGGGCCGCTAATTCTTCCCGACTGAGCTGCAGTAACCGGTCGAGCTGCAATCTGGCCGCATCTAGGTACGCTTGTTGGGAGGGATCCGAAGTGGCGGTCCTCTCCAACTGGGCAATCCGACCCCGGAGCTCTGCTTCCCTTTTGGGCATTTTGGTCCGCCCTTGTTGGAGGGAGGTGAGCAAGCTATAGGCTTTGGCTCTTTCACTAAGCTCGAATGCCCGCCAGAGGTCCTCTTGATCCGCCGTCTCGTTAAAACGGGATACGTAGAGATCGATGGCCCGGTCGAAAAATGGTCGCAGGTTTTGGCTGAGGTAACGTCGGCTTTCGTCGGAACTTACCCGGGCACGGAGGAGGTCTTGGACGGTAAACAATAGGTTGTAATCGGCTAAAGCCTCGGTACTTTTACCTAGCTGCGCTAGCACTTCGGCCCGGTCGCCGAGGATGGCGGCGGTAACTTCCAGTTGGTACCCTTCGAGACTATCAGGGGCAGGGTAGTGCAGCGTGTTTTCTTCAATGGGTAAGCCACTTATTTGATACAGACCGTTGTTGAAGGCTGCCAGGGCTGCCTCTAGGTCTTGTTGTTCACGAAGTATGCTTCCTCGGACATTAGCAAGGCCCGGTAACTGATAAGGGGCGAACTCAGCTAGTAAGGGCGCTGCTAAGTCAGCATTGGATTCGGCTTTGTCACTATTCCCCTGTTGCCAGTAGGCTCGAGCTAGGTTGAAGTAGAGGAGGCCAAGCTCACCGTTTACTAGCTCATTGTTCCGAGAAATAGCTACTGCCTGCTCGCCATAAGTAATGTATTGTTTGGGCTTTCCGTCCGTGTCGGCAATAGCGGACAGTAAGTTGAGTGCTTGAACCTGGTCTTCAGGACTTTCCATTTGCTTGGCTAGGTCGAGCGCTTTTTCGGCATTGATTTTTGCATTCCCTACCTCTTCAAAACTACGATAGGTGGCCCCGGCAGTGTAAAAGGCACTTTGTTGATCGCGGAGACGTAAGCCGGGTGCCTGCTTTAAAAGGTTAAGGGCGCTAGAGGCTGCGCTGGTCCCCACCTGGTAGTCCCGCAGTTCAATGGATACTTGCATCAAGTCAATTAGGCTACGCAACCAGTTTAAGGTGTCTGACTGGGGGGCGCTGGCGTAGATGTCGATGGCCTCGCGTAGCAGTAGGCCTGCAGAGTCAGTTTGCCCAAGGTAGAGCAAGGAACCGGCCATGTTGCTGCGGCTATGGGCGCGGTCGAGATGGTTGGCCGGAAGGATCTCATCCCGGATGCGGATAGCTTGGCGATAGGCAGCGACAGCTCCAGCATCGTCAAATTCATAGTAATGACTTAAGCCTATCTTATGGTGAGCTAATCCGCTTAAACTATCCGGGCCGGAGGTGATGGCTTGCCGTAGTTGTTCCCGGGCTAGTGAGAAGCTATCGATTTTTAGCCAGGCTTCGCCAGCAGCAAGGTGGTCGCTTCTTTCCCCTCTGTTGGCAAAGGCGTGAGCAGCCTCGGCGAAGCGTTCTTCGGCAAGCAAGACTTCAGGGGTCTGGCCGTACAAACAACCAAAGGCCAGCAATAAAGTACTTAAAGTACTAATACCGCGGAGATACCGACATGTTGGGAACATAAAACTGTAAATCAAGGATAACGGAGAGCAAGGGCAAGATACCGCACTACTCTACATTTTTGGCACCAACTTCTCTTTAGCGTAGCGTTTTGGAAAGATCGAGCGAGGGTAAAAGCAAAATGTAGAGTAGTGTGGAAAGATACTTGATATTTACTACTCTTGTCGGTACCAGTAGTCTTGCAAGAGAGTAGCAAACATCCGCTTGGCCTATATTCGCGGGATCAACCCACAAAATACCAAGAATGACAGATTTACAAACCATTATTGAAGCTGCCTGGGAGGAGCGATCCTTACTTCAGGAAGGCCACACCCAGGAAGCCATCGCAGCCGTCATCGAAGAACTGGACAAAGGCCGCTTGCGCGTTGCCGAACCTAAAGCCGACGGCAGTGGCTGGCAAGCTAATGAGTGGATCAAAAAAGCGGTTGTTCTGTATTTCCCGATCCGGAAAATGGAGACCATTGAAGTAGGACCTTTCGAATTCCACGATAAGATGGCCTTGAAGAAAGACTACGCCGAACAAGGAGTTAGAGTAGTCCCACATGCTATTGCGCGTTACGGCGCTTATTTGGAAAAGGGGGTGATCATGATGCCAAGCTACGTCAATATTGGTG
>JBCDGT010000442.1:0-4145 GCA_038750915.1 Bacteroidota bacterium | reverse complement strand
CTTCGATTTCAACATCTCTCACTCCCAAGATTTGATTGCCTGTGGCTTGAGTTTCCACGGCCGCCTAGGGCTTGATGTCCATCATCGGGCCGAGCGAAAAAACCTGGAGAAACACCGGAAATCCCTCGATCGGATCATCCAACTCGGCCGGCCAATTGAACTGGAAGATTGGGTAAGCATGGAAGCCATTCTGAAGTGTACTGGAGAGGGGTTGGGCGGAATCCGGTCCATTATGAAGTATTTCGATAAGTATCACCTCCAATCCTTCGATCTCCACCCCGATTATCTCTGCCGGGTAGCCAGCTCGCAACCGCTGGATATGAGCCCAAGGGCTTTTAAAATACCGGCAATTA
Organism: Bacteroidota bacterium; assembly: GCA_038750915.1. Classification (GTDB taxonomy): domain Bacteria; phylum Bacteroidota; class Bacteroidia; order Chitinophagales; family Saprospiraceae; genus Neolewinella. The sequence continues at coordinate 3,792 of JBCDGT010000442.1, read as the reverse complement.
TTGATTCCATCAAGGAACAACTCGATAAATCAACCCAACATGTCTCAGCTTAAAACAGCTTTCCCCCCCGTCGCTAGCATGCTTCCACACCGCGAACCGATGTTGCTCATAGATAAGATTACTAATTACGAGCCCGGTGTGTCGCTAACGGCGGCCAAGTTCGTCCCCGAAGACCTGGTTTTCTTTAAAGGACATTTCCCTGGTTACCCGATGCTACCTGGTATCTGCCTTATCGAGATGATGTTTCAAAGCTGTGGCCTATTTGGTAGAATGGAAGCGATGGGCGCGGCCGCAGGTGCAGGGCAAGAAACCAAAAAGCCAATGGTCGGAAGAGCCATTAGGGTCAATAAAACCAGCTTTACCCATCCGGTATTCCCCAACACCGAACTCTCGATCCAAGTAGCGGTAAAGCAACGACTAATGGCTTTTTCAGTCTATAACGCCAAAGTCATAAATGGGGAAGGACAGGTTGTCGCAAAGGGGGAAGTGACCGTCCATCTGGACAAATCCGGTCAACTACACTAATCAAATAAAGTAACTTATCATGTTTGCAAGAAATAAGCGGCAGCGAGTCGTCATCACGGGCATAGGGGTCGTCTCCAGTATCGGTACCGGAGCACAAGAATACTACCAAAACCTACGGAGTGGCCAGGGAGGTGGGACCATTAAACAAGAATGGTCCGAGCCGGAATTGCACGAAGAATACTTCTTCCCCTGCCCAGAATTTGACATTAAGGCCAATTTCGAAGGGCTTAAAGCCCCCTTTCCCCTTCGTTACTCGCAACTGGCCATGATGGGCTGCCTGAAAGCCGTAGAAGATGCTGGTATTCAAGAGCTAGATATCCCAAGAGAACGTCTAGGTATGATCCTGAACACTACCTTCGCTGCGAATGCCGCCGTAGAAGCTTATTTGCGCAAACTCTTTGGAGAAGGACCTCGCAAAGCAAGTCCCTTTACGTTTACTAAAACCGTTTCTAATTGCGCGCTGGGGGATATTACCCGTTACTTTAAATTCAGGGGCCCTAGCTCCATCTTACTAGGAGAAAATAGCGTTTGCTACGGTCTTGATCTACTCCGGGACGATGAAGCTGATATTATGATCTGTGGCGGCTTTGATGAGGTGCGGGATATAAACGTATTAAGCCATCGGGAAGCGGGCGTCCTCGTTCGGCCCAATGCTAAGGCCAAGGGGTCTGCACACGAAAACCTTATCGCTTCTCTCCGCAGCGAACAGCAGCCGGGGCAAACCATCCTAGGGGAAGGATCTGCTTTCATTGTGCTAGAAAAACTAGAACACGCTCAGGCTCGCGGTGCCAAGATATATGCCGAAGTAAAAGATTACGCTACCATCAGGGATAAGGCCTATGTCGACTGGATTCCCGAACGAAATCAAGATGATTTCTCCTACGTAATGAATGCTTCTATGGAGTATGCAGCGGTGACTCCCGGAGAAGTAGACTGCGTTGTCGGAGGTGCTGGTTTACCCTGGCAAGCAAATGACCAGGAGGTAGCCGCTATTCGCTCCCTCTGGGCGGAAGAACCCGTTAGCTACACCATGCTTAAGCCACTCATCGGGGAAACCTTCGGTGCTTCCGGAACCATGGCCCTGGCCACTGCGGCAATGATGATGCAGCAAAACGAAGTGGTGGGTACTGGTTTGCCGGTAGACTTGTTCGACGATGCTAACGCTACCGTTTCCATACCTGAAAAAACCATGCCGGTGGAAACCCCTCTCCGTAATGTCTTGGTCAACTCACTACATGCTGGTGGGAATACTACGGCCATCGTAATAGCTGCAGCAGCCTAACCTTCACTTTCCCTCCACTTCATTCTTTAAATGCCGATATAGTATGAATAGCTTAGTACAATCGCAGTCTTTTGGTCTAAAGCACCAGTTCGGCGTTTACGCCAAGGGAGCCATGAAGCGTTATCCGATGCTTCCTACCCGTTACGAGGACCTATTAGAGTTGGCCCGACAAAAAATGAAGCCGGAAGCTTTTGCCTATATCGCCGGAGGTGCCGGGAGTGAGTCCACCATGACCGATAATCGTCAGGCATTAGATCATTGGCGGATTGTGCCCAGGATGCTAGTGGACATCTCTCACCGAGATATATCAACGGAATTGTTCGGCCAAAAACTTGCTTCGCCCGTCATTTTTGGGCCGGTAGGGGTCCTTGGGATTGCCCATCCAGAGGCGGAACTGGCGGTGGCCAAAGCGGCTAAGCATCTAGGCATCCCCCAGGTTTGTAGCAATGTCTCCTCCTGTCCCCTAGAAGAAGTGGCAGCGGGAAATGGAGATAATCCTCATTGGTTTCAGCTTTATTGGGGAGAGAACCATGATCTAAGTCGAAGCCTCATCAGTCGGGCAGAAGCAGCAGGCTATACCGCTATTGTTGTCACATTAGATACCCCACTGCTAGCCTGGAGAGAAAAAGATATTGACCATGCTTATCTCCCATTTTTGAACCAACAGGGGCTGCAGAATTACTACAATGACCCCGTTTTCCGGGCAAAGGTTGGGGATCCAGCTAAAAACCCAGGGAAGGCATTCAGTTACTTTACGCGTGTCTTTACTGGCCCCAGCCTTACTTGGGCAGACTTGAAAGAACTCCGGGAGCATACCCGCTTGCCCATCATTCTCAAGGGCATCCAGCACGTTGAAGATGCCCGAGCTGCCCTAGATCACGGTGCGGACGGCATTATTGTAAGCAACCATGGAGGGCGCCAAGTAGATGGAGCTATTGGCTCACTCGATGTTTTGGGGGAGATCGCCCACGCGGTTGGTGATCAGACCACCATCTTATTCGATAGCGGCATCCGGAGAGGAGCGGACGTATTTAAAGCCATGGCGCTAGGTGCCAGAGCAGTTTGCGTGGCTCGTCCCTATGCACTTTCGCTGGCTATCGGAGGTGCCCCTGCCGTAAGGGAGTGGGCAAGTAACCTTCTGGCGGATACCGAACTCACCCTTGGCCTGGCGGGCTGCGCCTCCTGGCGAGATGTTTCCCCTGCTAACCTACGTCGCATACAACGCTATGCTTAGTTCATTTTTTCACTGCTAAATCAATCAAAAATGCACTTATCCCAGCTCCAACATTTTCTGCTGACTCCCATTGCAGCATATGGCCCGTTTCCGCAAGGAATTCCAGATGCGCTTGGGGCATTTTTTCCACCGCAGATTGGCAAATTTGATCCAAGCTCTGATCAGGATGTAACACCCGGTGCGGAACCATGGCATCTTCCTGGCCATAATAAACCAGGGTGGGAAGATCCACTGCGCTTAATTCTTCGTAGACATTTTCCCCAAAGATGGCCCGCGCACAATAAGCCAGGTTGGTACAGTACGCTAGGTAATGCTCACTGTTTTTCAGGTAAGTTATATCCGCAAGCATAGCCGCGGCATCCGCCGGGAAGTGGTGGAAGTTGCCGCGAAACTGCTCCTCCATCCGGCGCCGGCCCAATTTCGCCAAGATGCCTGGGCTGTAAATCGAAGACAACCAAGCCTCGTCTTTCGGGCTAAAAATCTCGAAACCAGCTGGTGCCAATAGCACCAGCGCTCTAGGCGATAACTTTCTCCGGAGAACCGTTCGCAGCGCCGTCAACCCGCCCATTGAATGACCGACCAGCACGAAATCTTCTATTGGCAGGTAGTCTAATAATTCCTCTAATACCTTGGCAAACGTGCCAATGTTTTCCACCGGACCAATGCCCGGAGAATCTCCGTGGCCCGGTAAGTCCAAGGCAATACCATGGAATTGTTCCTGGAGCTGATCCATGAGTTTAAACCATACCTG
>JBCDGT010000441.1:0-4149 GCA_038750915.1 Bacteroidota bacterium | reverse complement strand
GTTCGAGTTGTGGGGGCAGTATATTCTGGCCTACCATTACCTCGATTTCATTGCTACAATTCGTTTCCCGGTTCCGAACCACTAAACGATAGGTACCCGGAAGGTCAATGGTAGGTCGCAAACTACTTTCCCCGCTCACGATTTGGCCATCGCTGGTCGTCCAAGAGATGCTCAATTCTCCTTCGGCGGGTGGGGTAGATACTACAATTTGCCGCCGGGTCTCAATACAATTTAGATCAGGCGTTGGTTGGGTAAAAAGTGCTGGCGGTACGGCATCCTGTATAACGTTGATTTCTGCGAATGAACTACAGCGGTTATCCTCATTCAGCACCTCTAAGCGATAAATTCCTGGTGCATTTACCCGAGCGTTCGTGCCCGTGCTGGCACCAATAAAAGTTCCTTCTTCCGTGCGCCATTGATAGCGGTAGTTGGTTCCCGGACCAATTATGAGGGGAACTAACTCTACTTCGGTCCTTTCACAATCCAGAATTGGGGCCGGAGGAATGCTTACAACGGCCAGGGTGGTATCCTGAAAAACAGCAATCATTGCCGTTTCCCGGCACCCATTACCTTCATTGATGATTTCCAGTTGGTAAGTCCCCCCCGAGTTGATTAAGGGGTTAAGGCTATTTGCTCCCCTGAGAATGGTTCCATCGTTCGTAGTCCAGAGAGCAGTGAAGCCAGATCCGCCATCGGAAGTAGTGGCATCTAACTCTTGAGTGCGGCGCTCACAATTCAGGGCTTCGGGTAAGTTTATTGACACGTTTGGTAACAGGCGATTATCGTTTACTACAACGAGATCGGCACCAAAACAGCCATTCGTCTTATCGGTAACTACTAAGCCGTACGCTCCCGGATTTGATACCGACAGCATGGGAAATGTATCAATTGCAAGTGTTATGCCTCCATTTGCCCATTGGTAGTAATAATTCGGATCATCGAAAGCTCCTTCGTTTAGGAGGATAATGGAATCGCGACAAGTCAGCTCTTGAAATGCGGGGCCTAGGAATACCATAGGTTCGATAAAATCAGTAGCCACCCAGACACTATCTTCGGAGGAACAACCATTGACCTGGTTGGTAACTCGTAAATGGTAATTTCCGCCAGCATCTATTTCCGGAGCTGGTAGTATGGCTGAATTGATCAGGTTGCCTTCTTCTGTACGCCATTGATAAGTAATGCTAGCTCCCTGAGTAGAGCCAGAGGAATTAAGCGCCAGGGTATCCTGTAGGCAATTTAAAAGGAGAGAATCACCCGCTTCGGCTGTGGGAGAAATTGTATCAACTGCCACGATCACGGTGTCACGGGAGCTACATTCAGTCATTCCATCAGTTACCCGGAGAAAATACTGCCCACCAGAACTGACGGTGGTGCTAGACTGGTTTTGTCCCGCGAGTAAATTACCGTCTGGTGTAAACCATTCGTAAGTATAATCAACTCCATTACTGGCCCTACCAGATAGGACTACGCTATTCCGGCGGCAATTAAGGGTATCCGGGGGGGCAATTGTTACTGCCAAAGGAGAAATTACTTGGTTGACAACCACGGTTTGAGCGGTAGCACAGCCGTTAAAAGTATTGGCCAAACTAAGGGTGTAGCTGCCAGGGGCAGCAATGGTAGGTTGTAAGGTGTTTGCCCCGGTGGTAATATCTCCGTCGGGGGTTGTCCAACTAATAGTGATATTACTGTTTGTAGAGGAATTGCTTGCGTTCAGTACAAGGCTATCGGCTTTACAATCTAAAGTTCCCGGAGGTATAATATCGATCACTGGAGCGGTTATGTCTGCGGAGACGGTGGTACCCGCCATGGCCGTACAGCCACTAGGTAAATGGCTGACTAGTAAGACGTAATTACCCGGTTCAGCAACGGTAGCTTGGGCGGTATTAGCGCCTCCGGTAATTGAGCCATTGGTGGTAGACCAAGTATATCCGATGTCCGTTCCATTGGAAGAACCATCTGAGGTAAGCCGTGTCGTGGGGGTGGTGCAGGAAAGGTCGCTGAGGCGGTTGGCAGCAGCAACAAGACTGACTGGTTGGATGGTTATTTCGTCACTTTGTGTACAAATTTCCCCGAAGAACAGGTCATCGATGGCAAAGTCGTTCCCGGCCAGTCCGGTATTCTGATTCACAATACAGATTTCGGCACTCGTGGCAGTGCCGGCATTCCAAACTTCGGTAAACTCTAGCCACTCGCAAACAGTGCGGGAAGCCCGGAAGCTGTTGCCCAGTAATGTTCCGTTTACGGAAAATTGAAGCCGCGCCGGATTTTGGCTAATGACGGAGCTTAACCAAGCTCTAAAGGCGTAATCGTATCCGGGGTTGACGGTGACCGTTTGGCACCAGATGGCCTCATTCGAAAAGGTCGCTCCATTAACGATTAGCATGTTCCCACTGCCCGAGGTGTGATCGCCACAGGAGGCAAAATTGGTATGCGTATTTCGTGGATTATTAGCCACTTGATAAGTTCCTTCATCGGAGACTAGGCCGAATGGGCCACCTGTCCCCAAGGTATATTGGGTAGTAAAGCCTTGAGGGCCCGCGTTGAAATCACCGTTCTGAATCAAATTAGCCGTTGGGTCAAATTGAGTGGCTGTGAGGGTGTAAGTAATAGGTCCCGTTACCGTGGCGATAGGGCTAATACTACTAGGGTCGGAAAGTCCTGCTTCCGGGCTCCAACGAAAGCCCAGTAGGTTGACACCACTAACATCCCCCACAAGTTGTACTTCGCCTTGGGCAGTGCATAAGTATTCATCAGCACCAGCGTCTACGGTAAGACCACACTGAGCAGATAGAAGAAACGGTAGGATAATTGTGGCCAAAAGGCCCGTAAATCGGTATAGGGATAACATCTAAAATCGGTAAAACGTTGGTAAAGATAGTTGATAAGTATCCGACCTAACTGACCAATTCCTTGGCAAGACTGTTCCCCACGGTGAAAGTGTATCTTTGTCCTTCCCCAAAAAATCCCTTTAGGATCTTTTTATGCGTGTTACCGATTACCTAGAGCAAGCCAAAGGCAAAACCCTTATCAGCTTCGAAGTCCTCACCCCACTGAAAGGGGGAAGTATGCAAGCTATTTTTGATACCCTCGACCCCCTGATGGAGTTTAAGCCTCCCTTCATTGACGTCACCTACCACCGCGAAGAGTACGTCTACAAACGGCGGCCGAGTGGATACTACGAAAAGGCCTCCATTCGTAAGCGTCCGGGTACGGTAGGTATTTGCGCGGCCATTATGCATCGCTACGGGGTAGACGCCGTTCCCCACATGCTGTGCGGAGGATTTACACGCCAGGAAACCGAGAATGCCTTAATTGACTTAGGCTTTTTGGACGTGCAAAACGTCCTAGCACTCCGGGGGGATGCCCGAAAATTTGAAGGCAAATTTATTCCCGAGCCAGAGGGGCATCATTATGCCTACGAGTTGGTTGAGCAAATTGCCCGGATGAACCAGGGGAAATACCTGGATGACCTGACGGTAACCGATGAAGGTAACAAGACCAACTTCTGCATTGGCGTCGCAGGCTATCCAGAAAAGCACTTCGAGGCCCCGAATATGGAAATTGACCTCCGTTACCTAAAGGCTAAGATTGATGCTGGGGCTGATTATATCGTCACCCAAATGTTTTTTGACAACCAGAAGTATTTCGACTTCGTGGACGCCTGTAGAGCTGCGGATATTCACGTGCCGATCGTTCCCGGGCTGAAGCCACTGACTAAGCTGTACCAGCTCAATTCCATTCCACGCCTTTTCTACATCGATTTGCCCGATGACTTGGTTAAAGCGGTCTCCGAAGCTAAGGATGCCGCCGGACGTCGTCAGGCGGGGATTGAGTGGTGTATTGCCCAGAGTCAGGAGTTGAAGGCCAAAGGCGCGCCCTGCCTGCATTACTATACTATGGGCGATAGCAGTACCATTAAGGCGATTGCAGAAGCGGTGTATTAGGAGTAGCTAATCTTGTTCCTAGTCTCATTAAGGGCGCCGGCGCGCAGGTGCAAAGAAAGGGGTAAAGCCATGTGGCTGAGGCTGGTAATTTTCGATGAGCCGGAGAAATTGAGCGGCCTAAATTGTAGCTTCCACACATCAACTTTTTTACTGCATACCTTACTCTGCACCTGCGGTCGCGCCCAAGTTCAGGAGAAGATCATGG
>JBCDGT010000440.1:0-4157 GCA_038750915.1 Bacteroidota bacterium | reverse complement strand
CCATCATGATGCTGGGCGACGGGGCCTCCCCATTTAGCACCAGCGTCCTGCATTAGTTGTGCCCATTCCTCTGCGTCAAACTTCTCCGCAGTAAACTTTGGAATGAAATCGTGGTAACCAAATTCAGACTGATCACCATAAGTACTTTGGTGGTGCTTAAATTCTTTCGCTCCCTTCACGTACATATTACGAGGGTACCATTCACTACCGTAGGCAGGAACATTGTACGGCCCCCAGTGGGCGTAAATACCCAATTTGGAATCAGCAAACCATTCGGGGTCTTCTTTAACTTTCTCTAGTGAAGACCAGTCAGTCGTAAAGCTTTCTTCGGTCTGGTTGGAAAGTTCATTGGTGGGGGTCATGGCTCCCGCATCTTTGCAGCGGGTTAAACTGACCATCACGCATACGGCGATAAGTAAGTGAAAAAGTTTTTGCATGATGAAAGCTGCTTTTACGTTGGATTTACCACGATAGGTTAAGAAGAGGAGGTGAAGTAGTGTTTAGGCGTCCCAATTAGCATCAATGACGGCCTGAAAACGTGGATACCCCTTATCCGTTTCGTTGAGGTCTTCACGCAGTTGTCGCAGTTGCTTCTTCAGGTCTTTAATGATGTCTTGATAGTTGGGATCATCGTAACGATTATCTATTTCAGATGGATCTTTCGTTAGGTCATAGAATTCCCAGGCAACGGGGGTATTGGTAATGGGAAAAGCATTATCTCTCCACCACATCGAGCTGGTTCCGATTAGTTCTTCTTTATAAGCTTGGCTGTAGTAGAAGAGTAGTTTATATTTTTTGGTCCTAATGCCAAAGTTTGCCGGTACGTCGTGGTGGGTTAAGTGCATCCAATAGCGGTAATAAGTGGCGGTGCGCCAATCTCCAGGTTCACTACCATCCAGGTATTCAGCAAAGCTATGTCCTTGCATATACGCTGGCGTTTCCCCTCCAGCAAGCTGTAGCATTGTAGGTGCAAAATCAGTATTATTGATGAGCAGATCAATTTCCGTACCGGCCTGAATGCCTTTCGGGTAATGCATAACGAAGGGCATACGCATGCTCTCATCGTACATCCAGCGTTTATCCATATAGTCGTGCTCTCCAAGCATGAAGCCCTGATCGCCAGTGTAGATGATGACGGTATTCTCCCATAGTCCTGCCTCTTTTAGGTAAGTAAAAAGCCGGCCTAAGTTATCGTCTACCCCCTTGACGCAGCGTAGGTACCTTTTCAGGTATTCTTGGTAGGCTGCGCTCGTAGCCGAATCCCGAGGAGTTTTCTCAATCCCATATTGTGCCGTATAGCTACGGTAAGGGTGTCGGTCGGAAACCGAGGTGCCAATACGGTGGCGGAGACTGTCATTACGTCCGCGCGTTGCTTCGGAGCCAAAGTTGGGTTGGTTTTGATCGTAGAGGTTATCCGGTTCGGGAATGTAAACCTCTTCAAGGTAATTCGCATAACGGGGAGCAAACTCGAAGTCATCGTGAGGCGCCTTATAGTGGTGCATCAGGAAGAAGGGCTGGTCTTGCTGTCGCTGGTTCTTCAGCCAGTCAAGGGTAACGTCGGTAATGACGTCACTAGAATGTCCCTCGTACTTTACGAAGTTATCCGGCCAAGTTCCCTCCGTGCTTACGCGAAATTTCGGATCGAAGTATTTGCCCTGCATTTCCAGGACATGGTAGTAATCGTAAGCCGCTGGCTCAGCTTTTAGGTGCCACTTACCAATCATAGCCGTTTGGTACCCTAGTTTACGCATTTCCATTGGTAAGAACTGGCGCTCCGGGAGAAGGGTATCATTGAGGGTTAAGATGCCATTGGTCTGACTGTACTGTCCAGTCATGATATTTCCCCGGCTCGGGGTGCAAATGGAGTTCGTACAAAAGACGTTATTGAAAAGTGCCCCGTCTTTTGCTAGGGCATCCAGATTGGGAGTGGGGTTGAGGCCCGCTAGTCGGCTTCCGTAAGCACCTACCGCTTGGGTAGTATGGTCATCCGACATGATGAAAATAATGTTAGGCTGTTTAGCCACTACTACACTCTCCTCCTCACCTTTGCTGGTTTCACCGCAAGCGTAACCAATAAACAGCAGGCCGAACAGGCTCAGTACCCAACTTATACTTCTTGTCCTCATTGACGGATTAGTTTATGGTAAGTGGTCTGTCCGGCATATTCCAAGCTACAGACGTAGCTCCCTTTCGGAAGCTGGGCAAGTGGAAGCTCTATTCTTCTTCCTGCAGCAGTTGGCACTTTATCTAACCGATAAATTATTGCTCCTGAAGCAGAACTTATGGTAACTGCTACTCGCTCAGCTCTCTCAGGTAAGAGTAAGTAAAGGGTATTGGTAGTAAGCGGATTAGGGTACAACAATGGTGCTTCGTTAGAAGGTAAAATCCGCAACTGGATCGGTTGAAGCGTGGGGCAATTAGCTCCCGTAGCTAGCGTATCCACGAACACAGCATCCTGCGTGCGCGTCATACCCTGAAAATAATCACCCGAAGTAAGCTCAACAACCCTGGGAGGGAACACGGTATACAACTCCGTCTCCGTACGTTTAATCCGTAAAATCTCCTCATTACCGCCAAGATTCCATTCGAATACCAGAGCAGGCGGGGCCATTTCTTCCGCACAGCTAACTTGCTGCTCATGCGTAATTCGGTACCAAGACCCATCGGAGCGAACCCCAATAGTTGCCTCCCAAGGTATACCCCGGAAAGTTTGTGGTGCTTGGTTGGTGAAGCGAACAACTAGGCTATCAATAGCGCCGCTAGCGGCAGGCGCACCAAAGTGAACCGGAACGGCAGAATGAGCAAGATAGCTAGAGCCTCCGTCCGCCTCCCGGTGCCATACCTGCTCTCCCGCGAAAAGGGAGAGTTTTACGGCTGAAGGAGGGGTTTCTACCGCTAACCAAGCACCACCAGTGATGGCCTCATTACGCAGAACCACTGCCTTTTCTTGCCTCTCCGCAGTAGTTGTTGTTTGGACAGCATTGATCGCTACGTCTGGATAGCCATCTAGATCATAGTCTGCTACAGCAAGTCCGCGCCCCATCATGGTAATCGCACCAACCTTTGAATCAGTTGAGGCATCGGTGAAAGTTCCGTTGCCGGAATTGTGGAAGTAGGTTTGCGTTTCACCTTGGTTATTAACCTCGGCTACTTGTCCATTAGCCACAATCAGATCAAGCCAACCGTCCAAATCAAAATCCGTAAAGCTGGTACCCCAACTGGTCAGTTCGGGTAAAGCCACTCCCGCTTGGAAGGATTTGTAGCTAAAAAATTCTCCCCCGCTAGTATTCTCGAAAAGCGGGTTCTCGCGAATGTTGGTGATGTATAAATCCTCATCGCCATCGTTATCATAATCTCCCTTGGCAATGCCCATTCCGTTGATCGTCGCTGCGGAGCCACTGCGCTCAGCTAAGCGCTCGAAGCTAGTTCCATCATTGCGGAAATATTCGTTTGGTTCTACTAGATAACCGAAGTCATTGGCTAGATATATGTCCAATAAATCATCTTGGTTCAAATCGGTGAAGGCGGCACCTAAGCCGCAGCCAGTGTCGTCCAAACCATAATCAGCTGAAACTTCCCTGAAGGACATATCCCCTTCGTTCAGGTAGAAAAAGTTGGGTTCTCCTCCTTCTACGGCCTCTTCGCCAACCAAATAATTGGCCACGTAAATGTCTAAATCACCGTCACCATCGAAGTCTCCGGCGGTAGCGGAAGCACCATAAGATGCCTGAGTAATACCGGCCAAGACAGAGATGTTCTCAAATCCACCTTGCCCATTATTTCTTAGTAGTTGGTTAGGTTGGCCAGCCAGCGTAGTAACAAATAAATCTTGATAACCATCAGCATCAAAATCGCCACTGATAGCTCCCATAGTTCCAGCTAAACTAAGCAAACCACTTTCTTCGCTAACGTCGGTAAACGTACCATCCCAATCATTTCGGTACAAGCGCGTTGAGGCGGTTCCGTTGGTAAACAGCAAGTCGGGATAACGATCATTATTGTAATCGAACCATACAACACCACCCGCCATGATTTTAGCGTCGATGGCACGGGTATCAATGCCAGCGGCAGTAGTGACATCCACGAAAGATTGCGCCGTCAACACTCCGCTACAAATAACAACTACTACAAATAACCAACCTTCTCTCATCCCTCCT
>JBCDGT010000439.1:0-4167 GCA_038750915.1 Bacteroidota bacterium | reverse complement strand
GCTACGGGAGGTTTGGGAGGAGCTTTTAGCCAGGGAGAGTACATGGGTAAGATTAGTGCGCTCAAGGTACTTTTATCTGGGGAAAATCACTAAAATTCTATTTTTTTGACACATAATGAATTTCATTGATACGAAAAAAAATTATATCCGGTCACCCAAAAAGTACTACCGTTTCAAAAACAAAACCTACCTTTGGCCTGCGGCAAAAGCACATTTTCTCTCTGAATCCTACCGCTTTTCCGTGAAAAACTACCGTTGTCGGCCTAAACCGTCACATTTGTCATCTCCTACTTCTCCGATCTATTCGGAATATTAATCCCATTTAAGAACTAATTTACAGTATAGACTTATGAAAGTATTGCAACTTTCCCTACTGACCCTCCTGTTGGCCACAACCGGTCAAATTATCGCGCAGGGTACTCCTGTCCCCGCAACTAACGACACGGAATCCACCGAAACCACCGACCTAACAATCGAAGACCTTACCGAGGGGGCTGATATGAAAGCGGACAAAAGCTTCAAGCGCAGTCCTTCCAATATCGAACTTGGTATTCGCCCGGCCTACTTGTGGGTAGGAGGAGATGTAGACCCTGGCAGCGGTTTTGGTGCGGGGCTCCACATCCGTAAGAGCCTTGACCACCTTTTCTCTCTCCGTTTAGACGGCCTTTATGGTAATACCGCCGGCGAATCAGCCAGTAACGTGAATCCGCGTCGCTTCGAAAGCAATTGGATTAGCGGAACGGGCTTCCTGGTCGTCACGCTGAACAATTTCCGCTTTCAGGGTGATATCCGCAAAACAAACTTCTACGTAATGGCGGGTGCAGGAGCCAATTTTTTTGAAGTGGAGCGTCAGCGCCTCGATGGCCCCTGGACGGAAGGTCGTAACGTAATTCTAGAGCGTGAGTTTGCTCCCCACGCGGCTGCCGGTGCTGGCATTGCTTTCCGCGTTAGCCCACGGTTCAACGTTGGGATAGAATACCAGGCACTTGTCCCCGTTGGGAACCGTGCCGACTTGCTGGACGGTTACAACGAGAGTAATGACCCAACCCTTGGTGGTAACTTCCGTGATATCCAGAACGTTGCCAGTATTAGCCTGAACTTCAACCTCGGAAAAGGAAAAGAGCCACACTACTGGACGAATGCTTTCGCCCCCGTAAGGGATGAGCTTGCTAGCGTGAGTGGTAAGGTTGATGCAGCCACTCGAGATTCCGACGGCGACGGTGTTGTTGATGCTATCGACCAGGAGGCTAATACTCCCGCTGGTGTACCAGTAGACACTAAAGGCCGTGTCTTAGATAGTGACAAAGACGGCGTTGCAGACTACAAGGACCTTGAGCCCTTCTTCCCCCCACGTGCCGGTGAGGAGGTTGATGCCAACGGGGTAGTAATGAACCGGAATGATAAGCCGGTAACCGAAGATCGCGTACAAGAAATGATTGATGCTTCGTTAGCTCGCTACAAAGCACAGAACGGTAATAGCGGTGGCGGTACAACTACGGTTCGTACCGTTAATGGTGAAGTCTACTTGCCGATGATCTATTTCCCCCTTAACCAAAGTACGGTCAAGTACAGTGACTACGGCATTCTTTCTAGCGTAGCCCGCGTCCTACAGGGTAACCCTGGTATGCGGATGGTCATTCGTGGCTACACCGACCGGGTTGGCAATGCTGCTAACAATGAGGTTCTTTCCTATCGCCGTGCGAAGGCCGTAGTAGATCACCTCGTTAACCAGCACGGTATCTCACGCGACAACCTGATTCTTCAGTACCGTGGTGAAGACAATGCTATTGTCCCCTTAGACAAAAGCTACGTGAATCGTCGGGTAGAATTTCTTACTGCTAACCCAGGTGATAATGAAGATCCGGCTCCCGCTGGTGCTAATCGTCGCGGCGGTTTCTAGCATAGGAGCCTCATAAGATAAAGTTTAATCCCATGATCCCCGTGGGCACACCCTGCGGGAAAGTTAGTTGGAACCCCTGACCATGCTATGGTTAGGGGTTCTTTTTTATCAGACAAAAATCGCCCGGTCTGTAAGAACAGGCCGGGCGTTGAATAATTATTCGCTCTGAAAATCAACTCGGTATACGCCCTTAAGACAAGGTGATTCCTAAAAACGTGGCCTCAAGGCGAAAAAAAGATCATTTTTTTTCGAATTATCTTTACTCTATGCCTTTTAACCTACTCATAAGTCTACTTTTTTCCCTAATCGGGCCCGCACAAGTACCTGCCACCCATGTTACCCTATCGAATACTTTATTCGCGTATGATCTTAGCCTGTTTAATTTCAACGAGCAAGGCCAGCACCTGCGGCCGCGCCCACTTAAGCAAGAGGCAGATCTCAACGGAATTTGGGTAGGAGAACTGCTACAAAACCCTGGGGGTATTGCCGAGAAATTTGAGTTCAGTATGCACCTGAATCACAACGGCATCTTTATGCAAGGCACTTCTTTCGTGCGTCACGGAGAAGTTTGGGTGGAGATGAAACTGAGCGGTTACCAACAAAAGAATGGGGCTTGGAAGCTGACGGAAACCAAGATTCTAAGGGGGCAAAAACCAGATGATTTAGCGTGGTGCATGAAACTCATGGAGCTTCGACTAAGCTACACCAAAGAAGGCCTAGTCTTACACGGCCCCTGGTGGGGGAGTAGTACTTTTGGTCCCTGTATTCCTGGCTCGGTACGTCTGGTGAAGAAGGAGAAAACCGCATAGTTGGTCCTTTGGTCCTTTGAAAGGAGCATTGACGTCCAGGTCAACTTTGTTGCTTATTTAAGATTTAGCCCAGACCCAATCATGCTTCGTGCTTAGCTCCTCATCGTATAGGTAACCATTGATTACGAGGCCTTTCAGGGGGTCGGCTTCGGTAATACCTTCTCGAGTAATGAGGTTGGCCATGCGACCTCTTGCGCGCTTGGCATTGAAGGCCACCACGCGGTACTTGCCCGATTTTTTCTCCTTGAAGTGAATCGTTAATAGCCGAGCCTTAAGTTTGTCGACATTGACGCTTTTGAAGTATTCTTGACTGGCCAAGTTGAGCACCAAGCTTTCGTTTCCCTCCGCCAGGTCTTCATTGAGCAATTTGGTAATTCGGCCTCCCCAGAATTCGTAGAGGTTATTGCCACGGCGGTTCTTCAACCGAGTCCCCATTTCGAGCCTGTAAGCCTGCATTAGGTCGGTCGGTCGCAATACACCGTAAAGACCGGAAAGTATCCGAATTTGACGGTCGGCAAAAGCCAATTCCTGAGAAGAGAAAGCATCCGCCTCCAGGTCTTGATAGACGTCTCCACGAAAAGCATAAATGGCAGGCTTGGCGTTTTCTTCCGTAAGGGGAAGGCTGAATTCCTGGTAGCGTTGGTAGTTCAGGTCAGCCAAATTTTCGCTAATGTGCATCAGGTGTTGCAACTTGGCCCTGGATTTCTTCTTCAGCAGGCCGGCAAGCACCTTAGTGTCATTGAGCAAGCGGGGTTCCTTGCTGGGAACGTCCACGGGACTCATATCAAGGGTCTTGGCGGGGGAGAGCAGGATTAGCATGATCGAAACTAAATTTTGCCTTTTAAGCGTAGCAAGTAGCGTTTTTTGAGGTAGTAGTCCTTGAGCTGTTCAAGTTCCGCGGAACTAACGGTAGCGTTATCATAATGGTTGATTAGCTCGGTCATGGATCGGTCTAAATCGGTCTCCAAGCTACTGATGAGCTTTTCTACCTTTTCTCGTTTGGCGGAATCTTCGTCGAACTCCAGCTCCATCAGGGCTTCATTCACCTCCATGATCTCCATCAAGAAATCTTGGGGAACGGTATTACTCCCTTCTTCCCCCAAGGCGTCTTTCAATTCGAGTAGGTGACGGAGACGGAGGTCGTCATCGGCCAGTACCTTATAAGCTTGGTTGTTTAACGTACTCATTTCCAGGGCCTCTTCCCGTGCCGATTCCGTCCCTAACGTATGGAAGTCTGGGTGGAAGCGTTTGCTATTAAGGTAGAATTGGCGCTTAAGCGCCGCCTGGTCTACGGTAGGGGCAACGGGAAGCTGGAAAAATTCGAAGTAATTGCTCAATTGATTAGAAGTGAATGAGAGAATGGAGAATGAGAGAATTGTATCATTCACTCACTCATTAAATAGGGCGCGACCGCAGGTGCTGGGTTTAGGAGCTGGGAGCTAGGACGCACTTCGTGCT
>JBCDGT010000438.1:0-4169 GCA_038750915.1 Bacteroidota bacterium | reverse complement strand
GGGATTAATTTACTTGAACTACGAAATTTAATTGAACGAAGATTAAAGTAATGGTCGCTCTGATTTTACAAAAGCGATTGTTTTGGGAGTGTGATAACTCTTACCGAATCAACTCCTTCGGCGGAGCCAAAAAGACCCCAAAGCGGAAGAAGGGGCGGGCACCGGGGTTGGTCTGCAGGTCGAGATCGATATTATCCTCGGCATTGAAGCGCGTAGCGACCGGCGCGTAGAAGCCCGCCTGACCAAAAGCCCAGACCCAAGGAATGATGCTTTGTTCGTATTGCAGCTGAATCCGCACGCCATTGTTGCGCAGGAAATACTGCCCGAGTTCCTTGAAGCGCCGCCGATCGTCGGTGTTGATGGCGTAGTAGCGGCTGTCGAAGGTAGCACCGAAGAGGAAGGCGTTTTTACGCGCTATACCAACATTGTAACGCACAAAAGCCTGACCGGGTAGGGCCGTCTGTAGGCCCCAACGATCGTTGAAGGTTTTGTTCCAAACGAAGAAAGGGATGGCAATGGTTCTTGCTTTATTACTGCTGAACGTAAGTCCAACGGCCCACTCTTCGTCGTCGCTAATTTTTTTACCGAAAGCCCCTGCGGCGCTGTACGTTCGGTAGATGTTGTCGAAGGCGATTAAGCCGTCATAATCACCGTTCAGAGACACCCTTAGACGGCCCGTAGCGTAGAATTTATCGTCAAAGCTTTTCGTCGCGTAAGCAGATAGCTTATTGGCCTTCAGTCGACGTTCGTCGAGTAACTGAAAGAGGGTTTGTACTTCTCCTGCGCTTTTGTAGGGGTCGTTGAAAAAGTATTTTTCTGTATCCCACTCGTAACCGAGCAGAAACTTGAAACCTTCTTTATTGACTAATGGAATCTTAAACTTAAAGGTGAATTGTTCTAGATGGGTTACTTTCTGATTGCCGCCGGCCAAGTCTTCGCCAGCATTCCAGTTAAAACCAAGTTGGGTTTCGTAGCGTACTACGACTCCGCGACTCTGACTCCGATTGCGTACTCCAGGACGGCAGTAATAAGGGCAGTCGCCCGCAATGGATTCAATGTTACCCTGCTCCAGTGTTAATTGGGCGTTGAGCGCAGGTGCCATGAAAGGGCAAATGCAGCAAATAAAAATAGCAATGGGTATACGCATCAAAAAATGTCTGACTTAGAGTAGCTTACTGTAGTAACGCAAAGTTAAGTAGGATATGTTAGGCAGAGGCGCAAAATCGCCATCTCCGAATTTCAATTACGATAAATGTTGATGTTTAAGCGGTAATTGTCTTATTGTCTAGCGGGTGTAAGGTGCTTGTACCGCGCCTTGCACCCGCGCTCCGGCGCCCGCATGAGGTGTTAAGTCTTAGGACATTTACCGCCAATACCGCTCTGATAAAGAGATAATCCTCTTTAATTCTTGACCTTAAACCGGAGAGCCCGTAAGCCATTGACGGACTGCAGCGGATCTAGCACTAGGTCTTCAACTTCACCCTCAACGTAGCCAGCTTGTTGTAAATAGTTAAGGTAGCCTAGGTATTCCGTCTTATCGGTATCCTGTAGGTAAACGATGCTGATCTGGTCGGCAAGGGTAAGGCGTTCCGCTCCTTGCCGGATGGTAGCTTTGTCAATGCGCTTTTTGAGGATTTCGTAGCGGACGTTATAGTCGCCATCGACGTCGAAGCGTTTTTCGTCCATGCGGAATTTAATGTCCAGTTGGTTGGTGTAGGCAAAAACCAACTGGGCGGTGCGCAGCGGCATGGGTAACTCCGCACTAACACGTTTAACCAAGCGGGTGGCTTCGCAAAGATCAATGAGTTGGGAAAGCCGCAGGTTACGGAGGTGGACGTCGCTGAATTGTTGGTTTTTTAGCAAGCTCTGGCCCGCATAAATTTCGTATTCAACACCATCCGTCTTGTACTTTTCGTAGTAATGGGGTAGGGTGGCCTGAGCTGCTTGGTCCCGGGCGGAGAAGAATTCACTCAGGGCCCGATTCAAACGGCTAACGCTCTGTTCATAATCTCTTCTTACGCGATAGAAAAGGCCGAGGCTGGGGTCTAGATCGGAAAAATACTGTTCGGCAAGTTCGCGAAGATCTGGGTGGTGATCACCTAATTGTTGAATTAGTGGGGTCAGGTGCCGCTGGATCAGGTTGGCGAAAAGAATTTCGTGGCTATTGTCAAACTCATCGACAGTGGTGATCAGTAGTTGGTCAATACGCATGATCACCTGTTGGGTGAGGGGGAAGTCGACTAATTCCATAGCCCGAGACAGAAAAAAGCGACCGGCTCGCATATTGTCCACTAAATCCTGATAGATCGCGGCATTTCGCAATCTACTGCTTCCCACAATGTCCGCCTGAGCGTATAAAGGATAAACGCCCTTGAAAGAAATAATTTCGGGTTGGTCTTCTTCGCCGGCTTCCTGCCGTTGAAGAATGTTGAAGGCCGCCTGGGTAAACCGCCATTCGATACTGGGGTGTAGGCTGGTGTACTGATCACGCATAATTGCCTCAATCCGGTTGTCGATGTACTCCCGGCTTCGCTCTACTGCCGTGCGGAAAAGGTCGCGGATTTCCTGGAACTGTACTTCCATAAAGGCATTGATCGCAAAAGGCTGCGGTGAACCGAGTTCCACGATTCCGATCACATTCTTATCCTGGTCCAGCAAAGGAGCTAGGAGAATGCTACGAATGCCTAAATTGAGCAGTTCTTTTTCCAGCTTAGTAGGTTTGCTAAAGTTCTGGAGGTCCTCAATGATCAGTACCTCCCGGGAGCGGAAAGCACGGTCGTAGATACTACCACGGTAGGCTTCGCTGGTGAGTTGATCAATACTATCACAAAGTAAATTAAAACGGATCCGGTACTCGTGGTTGATGGCCCGTTCGGTGGGGTAATCCACCGCCGCTAGGCCGAGTTGCAGGGTCTCGCTCTGGAAGTGGATGCGGATTAAATTCGCCAATTCCTTTACCCGTTCTACGTCCAGAATGGCATCTCTACTGATCAGACGGTGCTTTAGCCGGCTAAGCGCTTCTTCTTTAGTGACTTCCGTCAAGTGAGCGATATGAAAGCCCCGAAACTTAAATTTACCGGGAGGTAAAAGGGACTGCCAAAGATCCGTATCCTTAATGTTATTGAGCAGTAACTGAATTTGTTTTTTACTCAGTTTTGGCGGTTTGCCAATCGGTACTACCTCGACGAAAGAATCGTCCATGGTCGGACGATAGTAGCGATGCAACCCCGTAGTAGGGTGAGGTACGGTGAGAATGGCAGTAGACTTCATGTCTACCTCTACCCCATAAATACGCTGGAGAATAGTGCAGCCAATCATGATTTGGTGCCGATTCACAACTTCGGCGAGCTTATTACCAAAAGAATAGCAGGCATTTTGCAAAGACATCAAGTGCTCCATGGCGGGACTGATGTAGACCGGGTTAAAGGCAAAGGGCTTGCTGAACTTGAAGAGGGCGGTTTCCCTGTCTACCGGGGATACTAGAAAAAGTAGCAGTAAGTCCAGGATGTCTTTGTTCTCGGGGTCGCGTAAGATGCTGGGATCTTGAATCTCTTGCCGCAGTTCCGGTTTCTTTTTGGCACGGCGTAGTACCTCCTTGGCCATAAAGCGCACTCCCGTATCTCCACTGGTAGCATATGCTTCGACTCGCTTGAATACTAAGTCAAGGCATAATTCGGTAGCGTAGGGAACCCGGAAGGGATCCACGTTAGTGGGCTCCGACCCTTGGTCGGGGAAAATGACGGGGATGTCGGTTGTCTCGGCAGGGGCACCGAGGGTAAGCTCCATTTCCATAACTAAAGGAACGCTTTGGTTGAGGAAAAGGATGCTTAAAGCAGTTGTGATTGGAATTTAATGCTCCGGACGTGGCAAATAGTGCGCTCCAGTTTGGTACGATTATTGCAGTAAACCCGCTCAGCTACTTCACGTTGTTTACCTTTATTGATTCTTTTAATGGCCGGACGGCCCATTACCCTGTGAGCAGACCAAAGATTACTTTACGCATGGATAACCACGGATTTGACGACGAACCAGACCTTTTCCCTTTCATTGGCACCGAAGAAGGAGATGAGGTAGTGGATCGTAATGACCTTCCGAATACAATACCCATGCTGGCCTTAAAAAACTCGGTACTCTTTCCAACGATTGTTATCCCCATAAATATTGGCCGC
>JBCDGT010000437.1:0-4171 GCA_038750915.1 Bacteroidota bacterium | reverse complement strand
TCCGTGCTCAAAGACGTTGGCTACGATGGGGCACTCTCCGTAGAGTTTTGCCCGCCCCTAGACCGTACGCCCGCCAACCCTTTCCCCGGGAGTGTTGATGAAAACCCCGAGGGCTTAACCCCAGAGCAGCTCAAGTTCCTGGAAGACCACGGCAGCTCAGCCTTTTCCGAAGCCTTTTATACTGATCTGACGCGGAAGAGTGCGGAGGTGTTGTTGCCGCTACTGTAAAGAAATCCAATCTTCTTTTGGCTCTTATCCCCTTGCATTGCACCTGCGTCCGCGCCCAAGGTCAATAAGTGAATGAAAGGAGGAGTAAATAATGTGTTTGTTGTTATTCCGTCATTCCTCATTCTGTCGTTTACTCCTTCCGTCATGCTCTCATTTTTCTCCGTACCTTTGCGCCTCAAAACCAAAAGAAAACCATGTCCGCAACCGCAACCGCGACTAATTACAAAGTAAAAGATATCAACCTGGCCGCCTGGGGCCGTAAGGAAATCCGCTTAGCGGAGGCTGAGATGCCCGGCCTGATGTCCCTGCGTGAAGAATTTGGCGCTAGTAAGCCACTGAAGGGAGCTCGCATTGCTGGCTGCCTGCACATGACCATCCAGACGGCGGTCCTCATCGAAACCCTCGTGGAGCTCGGCGCCGAGGTTACTTGGTCTAGCTGTAACATTTTCTCTACTCAAGACCACGCCGCTGCGGCTATCGCCGCCGCTGGAGTACCCGTCTTCGCCTGGAAAGGAATGAACGAAGAGGAGTTCAACTGGTGTATCGAGCAGACACTCCACGCTTTCCCCGACGGTCAACCCCTCAACATGATCCTCGATGATGGAGGTGACCTTACTAACATGGTGCTGGATGACTACCCCCAGCTGGTAGCCGATATCCGTGGCCTCTCCGAAGAAACCACTACTGGTGTTCACCGCCTTTACGAGCGGATGAAAAAGGGTACTCTGCCCATGCCCGCCATTAACGTAAATGACTCGGTGACGAAGTCTAAATTTGACAATAAATACGGCTGTCAGGAATCCGCCGTAGATGCTATCCGCCGTGCTACTGACGTCATGATGGCCGGTAAAGTGGCCGTCGTAGCTGGCTACGGTGACGTTGGTAAGGGAACCGCTGCCTCCCTCCGTGGCGCTGGTTGCCGCGTGATCGTTACCGAGGCCGACCCCATCTGTGCCCTGCAAGCAGCCATGGACGGTTTCGAAGTAAAGAAAATGACCACTGCGATTCCTCGGGCGGACATCGTAGTTACCGCCACCGGTAACTTCAACATCATCACCGGTGAGCACTTCAAGGCGATGAACGATAAGACCATCGTATGTAACATCGGCCACTTCGACAATGAGATCGACATGGCTTGGCTCAACGAAAACTACGGTAGTACCAAAGACCAGATCAAGCCCCAGGTAGACCTCTATAACGTAGACGGTAACGACATCATCATCCTGGCCGAAGGCCGCTTGGTAAACCTTGGTTGCGGTACTGGTCACCCCTCATTCGTAATGTCCAACTCCTTTACCAACCAGACGCTCGCGCAACTGGAACTGTGGGAGAACAGCGATAAGTATGACAATAAGGTATACATGCTGCCCAAGCACCTGGATGAAAAAGTTGCTCGCCTCCACCTCGCCAAAATTGGGGTAGAGTTGGAAGAGCTGACTCCAGCACAAGCTGAATACATCGACGTGCCGGTGGAGGGGCCCTACAAGCCAGAGCACTACCGCTACTAGTGAACATCGCGCTACGGTAAGACTAAGAACGCCGGTTTCTCACACTAGGGAAACCGGCGTTTTAGCATTAGACGCTGACGCTTATAGACGACCTGCGACCTTTTAGTGGATTATCTTACTCTCTACACTAAAAGACCGTAGGTCGTCTATAAGCACAAAGTGCGACTAAAAGCGCCAGCGTCTAACCATACCTTTACCCTATGCAAGCCTACTTTCGCCTCCAAGTTCGGCTGCTCGAACGGCATTTACGGGCCTGGGGAATTACTCCTTGGGTGGCGGTTGTATTGGTGCCCTTGTTCTTTTTTGGCCTTGGACTACTGCTGCTCGATCGTACCGATTATGCAGCTTATGCCATTGCATTTTTTTGCTTGTTGGCCCTGACGCAGCTTGGTGGAAGAGAGCGAAATTTCTTCTTGCGCATTCAATTTCTCCGGCAAACGTACTGGAGGATACGACTGATAGAAAATGGATTGTACTTACTGCCTTTCGTCTTGCTTTTACTGTTTAAGGGCTTTTGGGCGCTGGCGCTGGTGCAGACATTGGTAGGAATAGCCATGGTTTTCCTTACTGGAGATGGGCTGGGAAACTGGGTGATACCCACGCCTTTTTCGCGGTATCCCTTTGAGTTTGCGATTGGGATAAGGAAGTCCTGGCCGCTATTGCTTTTGGCAGCATTCCTGCTGGTGATGGGGGTGCGAGTTAGTAACTTCGAACTTTCACTATTTGCCTATTTTGTGGTTGTCTTTACTGCCATGGGGTACTACGGGAAACCAGAGCCGGGCTTTTTTGTCTGGATCCACCATTTCACTCCTCAGGCATTTTTACGCCGCAAGTTGCTGCTGGCGATTGGGAACCTCTTGGTTTTAGCTATTCCCTTCCTGTTGATCTTAATGTTCTCCTTTCCGGAGCGCTATGGCATAATTTTGGTGGGCCTTTTCTTGGGAGTAAATTACTTGATCCTAATGGTAGTAGCTAAGTATACCGCATTCCCCGATGACCTGGCAGTTACTCAGGCTATTCTGATTGCTTTGGGCGTAGTTGTACCTCCCGTGCTCCTTGTACTTATACCGCATTATTTCCGTCGTGCCACTAGCCGTCTACACCTGTATCTTCCATGATCAAACTTGATAAAGTAGTTAAACAGTTCGGTACTCAACCGGTGCTTCGGGGCATTTCTGCGGAATTCCTTCCGGGAAGAATTTACGGTATCATTGGAGAGAATGGGGCGGGCAAGACAACGCTTTTTCGCTGTATTGCCGACTTGATCCCTTATGGTGGCAATATTTCGAAGCCACAGCGTCTTGGATTCCTTCAAACGAATAACTATTTCTTACCCAAAATGACGGGCCGGGAGTACCTCCGCCTTCTTTGCCAGGCCCGCAAACTTCCCGCCGAAAACCTAGATGAGAGGAATGTTTTCGATTTGCCCCTAGCTGAATACGCTGAAAACTACAGTACGGGGATGAAAAAGAAGTTGGCGCTACTGGGCGTCTTGCTCCAGCAAAATGAATTGCTTATCCTTGATGAGCCCTACAACGGTGTTGATATTCAGAGTAATATGCTCATTACCGCCATATTGTTGGAATTGAAGCGTCTGGGGAAGACGGTATTAATTTCTTCCCATATCTTCAGTACCCTGAGCGATACTTGTGATGAGATCTTTCTGCTACGGGAAGGTAACTTTGCTAAGCACGCACAGCCCGAGGAATTCGCCAGGCTCGAGCGGGAGATGGTGGGTAAGACGGTGGGTGACCGGGTGGGGCGGTTATCACTGCGGTGACTGCTGCTATCGATAATCAGAAACAGGTGTCCTAGGTTAGTTATTTGTACCTCAGCGCTTGATATCCATAGCTCTTATTTCACATCAGCAGTGTAGTAGGATGAAGTAAGTCAGATTGGAAACTTTACCTACCTTGTTGGACGTTATTAAGGGTACCATTAGATAGGAATATTCAATTATGGCAGTCGTAATACCGGAGTCAATTTTGGCAAAAGTGCAAATGACGGGTGTTGATTTACTAATCGATTTGGCCTGTTACATGTACGAAAAGCAACGTCTTAGCTTTGGTAAGTCTAAAGAACTGTCGGGGCTTAATTATTTAGAGTTTCAGCGGGAATTGGCCAAGCGCAAAATTGATCTTCATTATGATGAAGAAGATTTGAATACTGATTTGAAAAATCTAGGTATTGAGCTATGATAATAATTAGTGATACCTCTGCAATAACTAACTTATTTCAAGTTGGTTATTTAGAGATTTTACGAAAGTTGTACAACGAAATTACCGTAACACCTGCCGTTCGTAGGGAACTTTATAAAATTGAGCAACAACAGGAGGAACTACAAAAAACCAACTGTATAAAGACAGCTTATCCAAAAAACGACTTGTTAGTTAATCAAATACTTGAAGATTTGGATTTGGACGAGATGCTGTCCC
>JBCDGT010000436.1:0-4172 GCA_038750915.1 Bacteroidota bacterium | reverse complement strand
CGAGACCTATCGGGAAACTGTACCAGATCCATTGGGCTGGCGTTGTCACCGTCCATCATAGCGGGAGAAAGATTAATGGGTAAATCCACCCGGGTTTTGTCCCAAGCGAACACCATGTCTACGTTATTATCGTCCACTTTCTGGAAGCCAATCGTAAAGGATTCCATTACTTCTGGTAAGGTTTGAGTAGGAACAGCAACGGCGACCAAATCTTTACTGACGTCCCGGTTGGCCGATCCGCCGATAAAGCGTTCTGAAGAAATCTTTACGATCCACTGGTCTGGGTAAAGCTGGGCGAACATGGTGTAGGTACCAGGAGCAATGGTTACTCCACCGATTTCTACGGGTTGGAAGAAGCTTACTTCAGTCGCTTCGTTAGCGCCCAGGCGCCAGTCTTGGCCCCAGGGTTCGAGGCCGCCGAATACATCGCGCCCCTTCTTCATCGGGCGGCAGTACAGCACCTTAATTTGTTGCCGGCGGTCAGGATCATCAGCATCAAGGTAATTCTTGTAGGCAGCGCGGCGCGGATAATGGGCCGCATCCATGGGGCTCTTATCCAGGTCGGAGAACTTCAGGTCCTGTGCTTGCAGGGAAAAAGTCCCGACGAACAGCAGGCAAAAAATAAAAACGAGGTTGGTTTTCATCACAACGAGGGTGGTTTGGTTGAAGCGCGAAAATACTACACCTGTCGGACTTTGGTTTTAAGAATTGCTTAACGCGCAATGTCGGCAACTGACCTAAACCATTTTAAAGGCTAAAAACCATCATCCATCCCATATCGTTCCTCCAGCATGAAAAAGCTTCTCCTCCCTACCCTGCTCCTCAGTAGCTTCCTAACCGTCTTCGCTAACAATTGGACCGTCGACGAAGGTTACGCCATCAAATTTTCCACCGCTAAAGCGGAAGGTACCTTCAGCGATTTGCAAGGGACCATTGTGTTCGATCCCGAAGCATTAGATAAAGCCAGTTTCGACGTATCCGTAGCCACGGCAACCATCAGCACCGGCAATAAGAAAAAGGACAAGCACGCCCGCGGAAGTAAGTGGTTCGACGCCGAGCAACATCCGCGCATTAGCTTCGTTTCCGAGAACTTCACGGAGACGGACGCAGGATATTCCGTTACGGGAGACCTGACGATTAAGGGAATTACCAAATCGGTAAGCATTCCCTTCACTTTCGAAAAAACGGATGAGGGCGGCTTGTTCACGGGCACCACCAACATCCTGCGGGAAGACTATGAACTCAACGGGCCGTTGCTCCTCGGAGGTTTTGTAGGAGATGAAGTAGCCGTAAGTATTCGAGTTCCAGTGAAGGAATAAACGCGTTCTCACCTGGCTTTTTACGATCGTGGCACCCGCTCGGCGAGCTCGGTGGCCACCTGCGGTCGCGCCCAACGAGTAAGCATCTTGTGATCCTGTACCTTTGAATTCGGACCACGAGGTCTTTACCCGATCTAATGCTATGTCTCCCATTCTTGAAAAAGTTAGTCCTGGTCAGCAGCAATCGATTCGCGCTTTCGAGTACGCTGCCGAAGAGTTCGCTGCGCCCTGGCATTTTCATCCGGAATACGAATTGACTTACATAAAGCAGAGTAGTGGCATCCGTTACGTCGGTAACCATATGGCTGATTTTGCCGCAGGCGACCTGGTGCTACTGGGTAGTAACCTACCCCACTGTTGGAAGAACCTTCATACTTCTTCTGCATCAGCTAAATCGCTGGTGATTCAGTGGCCGGTAAAACTAATCGGGCAGCAACCTGAATTTGACGAGATTAACCAGCTATTACGGCAGGCCAACAGAGGGATAACCTTTACGGATAGTCCCTTAGCAGCAGAAGTCCTTCTAGGTATGGAAAGACTTCTGGACGCATCTCCATTAGAAGCTTTCCTGGAGCTAGTCCGAACGCTGTCATTACTGACGCGGGAAGCAGCACCTAGGTTTCTTGCCGATCAATTCTACACCTACGACGGATCCGACCTGACGAGTACCCGTCTCCAACACGTCCAAGCCTACGTCAATGAGCATTATCACCGTAAGCTTAGTTTGGCTGAAGTAGCTGGCCACGTACACCTTTCGGAGCAAGCCTTTTCCCGTTTCTTCAGCCGGGCCATGGGTCGCCCATTTTTTCAGTTTCTCAATGAATACCGGATCAATCGGGCGGCACGGTTGCTATTAGAATCCAAGGACAGTATTGCCAATATCGGCTATGCTTGTGGTTACGACAGCCTTCCTTTTTTCTTCCGAAAATTTAAGGAACTAAAAGGGATGACGCCGGGTCGTTTTCGAGTAAGAAAGCGGCCTTAGTCCACGTAAAGAATCAACACCATAGCGGTAATCATGAACTCATTAATTCCCTGCACCAAAGGAATAGAGTGGGTTCTCAGAATCATAATGAACGTCTTCCATTTGGGCAACAACGGCTTCCTTACTTCGAGGCAACTCAAAGGGTAATTTGCCTTCCGCCTTCGCTTTACCAAAAACCACGGCGGCCACTGCTGCGTCCGAGCTACCAAACTCCACCAAAAGAGCCTGAGTGTTGGCATCTATTTCGGTAAGAATTGCTGGGCGGTTCAAGTTGGCAATTACCACCGAAGGCTTTGCTTTAAGAACGGGGAGGATCTCACCCAATTCTTCTTCCGTAAACCACAATCGGCCTTGCTGAAAAAAGGCCTCCAAAAATTCATCATTACGGGGATCAAAAGGGGTATTGACCCGGTAGATAACCACGTCGGCGTCCTCCACGTTGTCTACCACCATACCGTATTCGGCGTAGGGAGCTATATCTTGAGCCCCCACCACAAAGAGCTTCTTACCTTCGTCTAGCGGCAGTAAGTCTTCATTCTTTAGTTGCACCATTGATCGCTTCTGCGCTGCGAGTCCCGCTGCCCGGTAGATGGGCGTTCCAACCGATCCATTTGCTTTATCGACCTCAACGTAAGGATCATCAAATAGGCCCAACCGAAATTTATCCCGCATAATACGCGTAACCGATGCGTCGAGCCGGCTTTCGGGAATATGACCATCATTTACTAGTCCAACAATGAGTTCAGGAACCGCCTCCCCGCCAAATTGATCGCAGCCAGCATCAAGGACTTTCTTCACTCGCTCCGACAGACTAAGGTCTTCTACACCCCACGCCCGCGCCTTACCAATGGACCCGTCGGTAATGATGTTCCAATCCGTACAAACAACTCCATCAAAGCCCAGGCTATCGCGCAACAAACGAGTAATAATGGCCTTATTGAAGGCGAAGGCCACCTCTTCTTCCGTTTGGCCCAGGGGGATGCCGTAGTACGGCATTATTTGCGCAGTGCCCGCCGGTAAGGCACCTTCTGTGAATGGGATGACGTGATAGTCAAAATTATTCCCAGGATAGGCCTGGTCCCGCCCGTAGCCAAAGTGGGCGTCTTCACCGTCTTTTTGTGGTCCACCACCGCTGAAATGTTTGGTCATACAGGCCACTGATTGATCGTCCAGACTGTCCCCCTGGAAGCCTTTTACGTAGGCCTTAGTCATGGCAGCGGAGAGCTGCGCATCTTCTCCAAAAGTGCCATTGACCCGGCCCCAACGGGGTTCCGTCGCTAGATCAGCCATTGGGTGTAAGGCCAGGCGGATGCCGGTAGCCAGGTATTCCCGCCGAGCTATATCTGCGAAGTTTTCCATCAGGGCAGTGTCGCCAATCGCGGCCATGCCCAACGGCCCTGGCCAAGCGGAAAATGCGGGGGTTGCAATAACGGCACCAGGATTGAAATCACCCGCATGTCGCGGGTCACTGGCAATGGTAACGGGTATGCCGAGTCGGGTACGCTCAGCTCGTTTTTGTAGTTCGTTGTTGTGTTGTGCTAATACCGCAGCTGGCCAGGCATTGACGATATTAAAGCTGTTCATCTTCTTCTCGATGAGCATTTCGGAATTCGTCCCCAACATAAGTGGTAAAATAATTCCAAATGGATCTCCGGTGAACTCTGGTACATCTTGCGGAAAACCATCACTGGTAATGCCACTCATGGTGATGAACATGCTACCCGCCTTTTCCTCAAGGGTCATCTGGCTGATAAGATCTTGCACCCTGTCCTCCAGCTCCGCCTGTGGGTTTTCGTATACGTCTAGCTGTCCGTTCTTATTTAGGTCGCGGAAATCGATACCCTTCTCGGTAAGGGTCTTTGCTTCTG
>JBCDGT010000435.1:0-4180 GCA_038750915.1 Bacteroidota bacterium | reverse complement strand
GGACGACTTATTTTCTTAGCGAGGCAACTTTAGTCCCTCGTCAGAAGCAGATCTTACTTTTTAGTAACCAACTTCACCTCCAGGTCAAACTCATCGTAGATGGTCTTATCGCCGAGGTTATCAAAGAAGGAGCCAGAACCATAACGAACGTTGTAGTCGGTACGATCTAGTTTGAAAGCCGCGGTAGCCACGTAAGCGTCGCCCTCTTCAACTACGTTGGCGTTGAAGCGAACGGTTTCAGTATTCTCTTTGATGGTAAGCTCTCCAGTGATGCGGTAGTCGCCAGGGGTCCCACGATTAACGACCTTAGTGATGTTATAAGTAGCGGTAGGGAACTTTTCTACACCGAAGAAGTCCTCGCTTTTGAGGTGGCCTTCCAGTTTACCGGCATATTCGCCCTGAAGATCCGTTACAGCAATGCTGCTCATGTCGATAGCGAAGGAGCCACCAGTCAGGGCACCGTCGGTGAAGTCGAGCTGACCGTCTTTAACGTCGATAGTTCCCGTATGGCTACCGGTTACTTTATAGCCCTTCCAGTTGATGACACTAGCGTCGGTGTCCACCTTTACGGAGGTAGTAGTGGAGAAGGCGAAAAGAACGCCGGCAAAGAGGAGAATTGATTTAAACATAAGAGTGAAAATTAAAAATAGAAGAATTGATTTACGATTGGAGATTGGCGGCCGTAGGCTAGCTGCTGTAACCATTTTTAGCACCTGCGTACGCGCCAAAATTTAATGTATATACATTAAATGTCTAAGCACGGTTTAGCGTTAGCTAAAAAAAAGTGAACAAAAGCTGAAAAAAGCGCGATTGAGGGGATGATGTGTACTAAAATGCCGTGTATCCGACGTTAGGCGAAGCAAGGACGTATTGCCATTCTTCACCTATCTTGGCGTTTTCCGACTTGTATTACTCCTTCATGGTTGATCCGTATTATAACCAACTCCCCACAATGACATCACTAAACCGCCCCTTCAGGCTGCGTTTATTGCCCAGCTTGCTTCTATTCTTTCTCTTCCTTTCCGGTGGAGTTTTCGGCCAGGCTACTACAGTGTATACCGATGCCTGGCGCATATTTAAGAAAGCCGAAGCCGACTATGAGGATAACCTACTGGCAAAATCCCAGCGGGA
Source organism: Bacteroidota bacterium (assembly GCA_038750915.1). Lineage (GTDB taxonomy): Bacteria > Bacteroidota > Bacteroidia > Chitinophagales > Saprospiraceae > Neolewinella. Next base: position 3,049 of record JBCDGT010000435.1, on the reverse strand, counting down.
GTACGAGGAGGTAATTGAGATGCTGCTGCCCGTCCATCAACCCGAGGCGGAATTGCTTAGGATCAAGGCAGAGCTTAATCGGGCTAAGATTGCCGTTAAACTGGATAAGGCCGAGGGGGAAAAACTGATCCTTGACTTTGTTCGCCGCTACCAGCCCGACCCGGTAGCCAACGAGGCTTTGCTGGAGATCGCTAACTACTACTTTAACGAAAACGATTTAGAGAAAGCGGTAAGCTACTACAAGCGGGTACCCGGTGAGCTCCTTACCCCGGACCAGCGAGCGGAGATGAATTTCCGTCTCGGCTACGCCAATTTCGTGCAGAAAAAATTCGGCGAGGCCAAGCGCTATTTCCAGTTCAGCAAGAGCATCCAAGGCGATTATTACTACCCAACTAACTACTACCTCGGGATGATTTATTTCTTCGAGGGCAACTACGACGGTGCCGTCGGGCAATTCCAGATTGCGGAAAAATCGCCAAAGTACAAACAATATATTCCCTACTATCTTACGCAGATCTTTTTTGCTCAACGTCGTTACGACGAACTGATCGCCTACGCCGCTCCGCTAATGAACGCTAGCCGCGGCGTGCGGAATAAAAAAGAAATGACCCAACTACTGGGCCAGGCCTATTTCGAGAAAGGCGACTACCAAAGAGCACGCCCTTTACTGGAAGAATACGCTCGTAATAACCGCCGGATGCAGGAGGAAGAGCTCTACCAACTCGGTTTTACCCAGTACAAGCTGGCCGACTACGATGCCGCGGCAAGCTCGTTCCAGGAGCTTTCCGCACAAAACAGCCTGGTGGGCCAATCGGGTGCTTATTACCTAGGGGATATCATGCTGCGCAAGGGTAATGGTCCGGCTGCCCGTACGGCCTTCGGAACGGCTTCTCGTATGGACTTTGACCCCGCACTTAAAGAAGATGCTCTTTTCAACTATGCCAAGCTGAGTTATGAGCTGGACTTCCCCGCCGACGCTATCACCGCCATTGAGAGCCTGCCTCCCAGCAGCCGGTACTACCTACAGGGGCAAGAATTGCTGGGAGAAATCTTCAATACGACCCGAGACTACCAACGCGCCCTCGCCATTTTAGAACGTATGCCGAACCGCACCCCCAAGTTGGAAGAGGCCTACCAACGTGCCGCCTTCGGCCGGGGCATGGAATTATTGCGCAATGGTGATGACAACGGTGCGGTGGATCTGTTAAATAAGAGCTTGGTACGCCCCGTAGACCCAAAGCTTCGCGCACAAGCCCTTTACTGGCTGGCGGATATCGCCAACCGCAATGAAGACTACCCTATTTCCATAAATTACACTAACCAATTCCTGACCCTGGCCCGTGGTCTGCAGGGCCTACCCCCTCAGAGCAGCGTTTATACCGCCAATTACCTTCAGGGGTACAACTACCTCAAGCAGAATAACTACGCCGCTTCGCTTGATTACTTCGCCGCAGCGGTAGAAGGCATCGAGCGAAACCTTCCTTACATCACGGATGCCGACGTTCGGGAACGCATACTGGGTGATGCCGTACTTCGGGCGGGTGACGCCTATTTCAGCCGTAACCAGTACGACCAAGCTGCGCGTTACTACGACGATGCCATCAATCGGCAGACCACCGGCTTCGTTTACGCCCTCTTCCAGAAAGCGATGATTGAGGGGCTCCGTAACCGGAATGCCGACAAGGTACTTGCGCTCGAACAGCTCGTTGGTCAGTATCCCCGTAGTGAATATGCGGACGATGCCCTCTACCAATTAGCGCTGACGTATCAGCAGCTTAACCGTCCGCAGCAAGCGCTTACTCCATTACGTACCATCGTCAGGGACTACAAAGTCAATTCTCCGCTTGTAAACCAATCGCTGCTACAGTTAGGCTTGATCAGCTATAACCTCGGCAACCGAGAAGCCGCCATCAACTACTACAAGCAAGTGTTCAGCAATAACCCTGATGCCGGAGAAAGTGCCCGGGCTAAAGACGCCCTCCGCGAAATTTACGTAGACGATATGGGCCGTGCCGATCTCTTCTTTGACTTCTTCGAGACCCTACCCGGACAGGAGGTCAACGCTGACGGACGTGAAACCATCACCTTCGAGGCCGCCAAGGGGCAATACGAAAATGGCAACTACGAGCGTGCCATCCCCGCCCTGACGGACTACTTGCGGCAATACCCCCAGAGTCCGAACGCACTGGCCGCTACTTTTTTCCGTGGCGACAGCTACGTCGCTACCCGCCGCTATAATGAAGCACTTCCCGACTACGAATCCGTAGTAAATGCTGGCCCCAGTAGCTAATATCTACCTTCCCTGAAGAAAGGAAGCTTGATTGCTTACAATAGCCTGCAAGACTTCCAGCGCGCCTACCGTTTGTTCGTGCAGCTGGAAAGAGCTGCCGATACCGAAGAAGTGCGGGTAGACGCCCAAGTTGGAGCCCTGCGTGCCGCCTACCGCCTAAATGATACCCGAGCGACGGAGGAATACGCCGCGAAAATTGCCCGCAACCCCGCCGCACCGTCCGATCAGCAGACCACCGCTAACTTCTACCTTGGTAAGATTGCCTACGACCGTAATGACTACACTACGGCTAAAACTGCCTTCGAGCAAGTAATGGCTACTTCTGACGATGAGCAAACCGCCGAGGCCCGCTACCTACACACCAATATCTACTACATTCAACGGGACCTGGACAACGCTCAGCGCCTGGCCCTTGAAGCCAATAAAGAAAGTAGTGGTTACCCCTATTGGGTAGCGAAGACGGTGATCTTGCTCTCCGATATCCTCAAAGACAAGGGAGACATTTACAACGCACGGGCCGCGCTCGAAGCCCTTCTGGAAAACTACGATGGTGATGCTGCGGTAGTCGCTGAGGCTCGCCAGAAACTCGTCATCGTACAAAATCAACTCGACGGTACAAGTCGCCTAAACACTCAACCTAACCAACCCGGTCGTTACCTCGAACTGGATAACAGCGGAGGAGGGAGGAATTAGTGATTGGTAGTTGGTAATTGGTGGTTTACGCAACTCACCAAACACCAATTACCAACTACTAACCGC
>JBCDGT010000434.1:0-4182 GCA_038750915.1 Bacteroidota bacterium | reverse complement strand
GTACCCCACACGGGGATATGCAGAGCAGGTACTTCGTATAAATGTACGTCCCGATAAATTCCCGAGCCAGTGTACCAGCGAGAATCCGCGTAACGGGAGTGATCTACGTTTACGACCAATTCATTTTCTCCACCATTGGGTTTGAGTTCCTCTTCCCCTAAAGTGTAGTAAAATGGTGCATAACCATAAGGGTGAGTGCCAAGTTCCTTACCATTAAGGCTTACGGTCGCATTGTTGTAAACTCCATCAAAATGAAGATAGGCAAGGCCGCTAGCTGGGCTAGAGAAAGACTTACGATAGGTACCCTTACCACCAAGCAAATAGCCAGTAGCCCCTTCACCTTTGATGGAGTCAAAAGCAAAACTGACACTCCAGTCGTGGGGTATTTGAACGGGTTGAAAATCTTCTCCTTCCAGGGCAAATTCCCAACCATCGTTGAAGTTGACTTCGGTGGGGCTAAAACCCGTTGTATCCTCCGAGCAAGCCACCAGGAGGAGGCAGATGATAAGGCAGAATAGGCCAGTTCCTGGGCTAAACCGGGGTGGAAAAAAACGATGTGAAAGGATAGAGTAGCTAGACATAAAACGGCGGTTGTGTGATCACGATGATGGCGCTGCTTATACCCGCTCGAGTTTAATGGGCGGGGTAAACTCTCCGTTCCACTGGCAGACGTACACATTTTTGTCTTCATCGATACAGACGTCGTGGCCGTTGTAGAAGGTTTTAGCTTCGTTCTGGGCTACTCGTTGCAGTTTGCCGTCCTGGTAAATTGGCTGTTCTCCACCGGGGCAAGAGATAACCTGATCGTTTTTATCCATTACCAGGGTAAAGCCCGACTGCACTAGCCAGGGCTTATCCCAACCCGCTTCGCGGGCCTTCCCGAAATCATGGCTCCAGCAAACGCCGGCGTAGAGTTGATCGTCGTCGATTACGGCACGGCACGCTTGCATGTTGTTGAGATGTACCGTTTTGAGCCATTTTCCGTCGAGGGTGAAGTACTTAAAGGCGGCTTCGGCACGGCTAGTAACGATCAGGCGTGGGTTGTTGGGGTCGCGAGTATCGAGAGCGATACCGTGAGCAGAGGCAAGGTTATAATTGGGGTCGGCATTGTTGTTGCCCCCAAACTTTTGAATGAAGCGCCCCTGGCGGTCGTAGCGCAATATGTAGTTCATGCCGTAACCATCAGCCACGTAGATATCACCGTTAGGGGCAACGGCGGTTTCAGTTGGCTGGAACCTCATTTCTGGGGTGTAGGCGCCTACCGTAGTAGGGTGGCCAATCATCATGAGCAGGGTGCCATCCACTTTTGTTTTAGTAACGAAGCCATTCTGCCGTTTTACTTCGGTGCCGGTTGGGACGAATCCACTATCGGCGATGTAGAGGAAATCTTCCCCCCCTTCGTTATTGATGGTGAGGCCGTGGCCGCCGGGATACATGGTACCCCACTGATCGAGCACTTTGCCGGATTTATCGAAGACGATAATATTATTCCTCGGGTCGTCACCGATCATGATCAGCCGTCCTTTGCTATCCATCACCATTTCGTGGCAATTGGTAATGAAGGTTTGGTAGCGGTTCACGTCGGCCCAGTCTTTGTGAACTTTATAGCGGAATTCTCCGTGGCCGACGATACCGTCGTCCGGTCGGAGATACTTGCCGCCAATGGCAAAATTGGGTAGGGTGAGAAGGCCCGCGGCCGTAAGGCCGCCGAGGCGCAGGGCAGTTCTTCTGGTAGGCATAATCGTATTCAGCTGAATTCTACGGCCAAGATAGGTGAGCTGGCGGGGCTGAAGCTGCTGTTTTGGCCCTAAAGGGTACCACAAATGTTTTATTCGGGCCTTTATCAGTTTTTGTCCAGTTCTCTTGCGGCATATTTGATCCTAACTAGCAATTTTAAGGTTAGAAACTCCTGCTCCGATAAATAGAAGTAGCGGGACGTAATAAAGAAATCGGAGCGTGAGCTCCTCACCTAGCTTAATTGATTTAACCATGCAATACATCGTCTGTCAAGAACCCGGAAATTTTCGATTAGGACAAAAATTACCCCCTAAAGTGAAAGCAGGGGAAGCCTTGCTGAAGATTCATCGGGTGGGAATTTGTGGTACGGACCTTCATGCCTACGCGGGTAACCAGGCTTTCTTTTCCTATCCCCGAATTTTGGGCCACGAGCTTTCCGCCGAAGTATTGGAAATCGGGGAGAATGAACAGGGCTTAGTTCCCGGCGACCGGGTGATCATTATGCCTTATCTAAGTTGTGGGGTTTGTATTGCCTGTCGAAACGGAAAGACCAATTGTTGTACGAATATTCAGGTACTCGGGGTGCATACCGACGGAGGGATGCAGGAGGTGATAAGCCTGCCTACTGAGGTGCTTATTCCCGCCGGAAAGCTAAGCCACGACGAGATTGCCATCGTGGAGCCACTGGCCATTGGTGCGCATGCCTTACGCCGAGCGGACGTGAAGGCAGGAGAAACCATTGTTATTGTTGGTTGTGGTCCGATTGGCATCGGAATGATGGCTTTGGCTAAGATCGTAGGCTGTACGATTATTGCCTTAGATACGAACCAGCAGCGGCTTGATTTTGTCCGCGATGAAATAGGGGTAGACCACGCCATCAACGTGCTGGAGAACCCCGTAGAACGAGTGACGGCCATTACGAATGGTGATTTAGCTACCGCCGTTTTTGATGCTACAAGTAATAAGCGGGCTCTTGAAAGTGGCCCTGACTACATGAGCCACGGTGGACGCTACGTCTTGGTCGGTTTAAGCAAGGGAGATTTGACCTTCGCTCACCCGAAAATCCACGCGAAGGAAACGACGCTCATGTGTAGTCGTAACGCAACCTTTGAGGACTTTCATTGGGTGAAGGAAACCCTCGAAGGAGGGAAGTTTCCAACCGATAAGTTCATTACGCACACCGTACCCTTTACCGAAATGATTGCCAACTTCGATTCCTGGTTACAGCCAGAGACGGGTGTGATTAAGGCAATGGTAAGTTGGTAGGACAAGTATAAAGGTGGTATACGAAAAGTAAGGATGGTGAACTAAGTTGTATTATCTCTTCTAGCACTTATCCTTGATTCTCACCAACCATTCTGATCAGTTTAATTAATGAGCCCTCCAGAAGATTGAATTATCAAGGAGGTTGACGAAATATTTAGCCTACTTATGTACTCAATAATTACTAACACGGAATTATTTGTGGTAACAAAACTTCCTTGGATAATTTCAGTATGCTTCATTGGGTTGGCCAATGCCACTACCTTGGACCGATGTTTGTGATGAGTAAATTTATTCTATTTCTACCTGAAGTTTTTTCTCAAACATCTTTTGTTTAACAGCAGGTGAGCAAAAAATAAGCGATCCAATACCAGCTAGCAGCTTTAAGGAGAATTGGCGGTTTCGAAAAGGCGAATATCCGGAGACAGCGTCCTCAGATACGGATGATTCAGTGCTATAGAAATTACGCTGACTGTGACTCGGAAAGCTTTTAGCGGTAAATGTTTGGCCATCGTACGCCCGAGTGGATCCAGGCGAGATTATACTTGCAGCCATTTATCCCGGCTTTGTACCAGCATCGATTATTCTACCTTCCGTTTCCCGTTAATACGCATCACTACATGAAGTATACCTACGTTTTTCTCGCCCTGTTGTACCCATTAATTGCCACTGCGCAGCGGCCGAATGTGATCATGATTTACACCGATGATCACCGATACTCAGGTATCCACGCAATGGGGACAGACCAACTACAAACTCCCCATTTGGACGCACTATCCAATGATGGTGTAACCTTTGATCGAGCTTACTTGATGGGGTCTTTTTCCGGTGCCACCTGTATTCCGAGTAGGGCAATGCTCCTAACCGGTAGAAACCTGTTTCAACTTCAGGGTAAAGGCCATACCATACCGCCCAAAGATACGACGATTGGAGAAGCCTTCCGCCTTGCTGGATACCACTCGCACATTATTGGAAAATGGCACCAAGACAAGGCTTCCCTCGCCCGTAGTTTTGATACCGGCGACCGTATCATGGGACTTGGTGTTTATCTCGTTGATCATTTTCGTATGCCACTTTGGGATTGGGATCCCGATGGTAATTTTCCACGGGAAGCAGCTTATCTTCTGACCAACGGATCCTCATCCACTAGCAAACGACGGCCACTAAACGAAAATGATCAGC
>JBCDGT010000433.1:0-4204 GCA_038750915.1 Bacteroidota bacterium | reverse complement strand
AGGCACTAGTCCTGAAGACATGGAAGAACTGATTGTTGATCCGCTAGAAGACGTAATCGAGAACATCGATGACATCGAAACGGTCGTAACCGAAATTTCCGAAGGCGTCGCCGCCTTTCGCATTGAAGGGAAATTTTCCCTCCCGGACTGGGACGAAAAGGGCGACGAGATTGAAAGAGAACTGGGTACGATCCGGGACGAACTACCCGCCGGCATCGTCTTCTACGATTTCCAGCAGTTTAAACAAGAGGACCAGGCCGTCGTCCATCAAATTGCGCTGACTTCCCCCGCAGCCCCCTATCATGTGTTAGAAAAAATCGCCGAAGAGGTAGAAGAAAAAGTAGAAAGTGTGCCGGGGGTAAAAAGACTGGAGGTCGATGCCTACCCCGAACGACAGGTTCGCGTTAGTCTCGATTTTCAGCGTTGCGCCGCTCAGTTAATTCCACCATCACAGGTACTAGGGGTATTACAACAAAATAACGCCAACGTACCCGGAGGCGACCTGGGGGCAGCTTCCCGCAACTTCAGTATCAAGACCAGTGGCAGCTACGAAGACCTGGAAGAACTTCGCGCAACCGTTGTCGGAAGTCAGGCCGGCAAACTCGTGTACCTGCGTGACCTAGCCGATGTGCGCTTCGCCTACGAAGACGAGCGCTGGCGGGCCCGCTACAACGGCGAAAGAGCCGTATTACTATCCGTACTCATCGAAGGGGAAAGCAATATCGTAACGGTCAACCAAGGTATTCATGAACAACTGGAAATAGCCCGTAAGGAATTGCCCCCAACCGTCAGGTTACAAACGGCCTTCGAGCAGGCACCTGCCGTCAGTGCCAGAATTTCCGACTTCTTCTCCAACTTACTTCAGGGCGTCTTACTCGTGGGCGTTATCATCTTGCTCTTCCTCGGGTTCCGGGCTTCGGTGATCGTTATGGTGGTTATCCCACTGTGTATCCTGATCACTCTTGCAGTTTTGAACGGTACTGGTTTTGCGCTACAACAGATCAGCATTGCGGCCCTTGTTATTGCACTTGGTTTACTGGTTGATAATGGAATCGTCGTCATTGAAAACATCAACCGTTACCTCCGCGAGGGCTTGTCTCCCGCAGAGGCTGCGGCAAAGGGAACCGGAGAAGTTGGCTGGGCCATCGTCAGCTCTACGGTTACTACGCTATTGGCCTTTTTCCCCTTGACTCAGCTGGGCGGAGGCCCAGGTGAGTTTCTTAAATCTCTCCCCGTGACCGTCATGCTGGCGCTGGGTATTTCTCTCCTGTTAGCGCTTTCTTTTTCTCCACTAGTGGCCGCTAATATCCTCCGCTACCGTAAGGACCGGAAGACGCCTTTTCCGCAACGAGCGCTGGAATACTTCGTCGCTAAAATTTACCGCCCGGTGCTAGACTGGGGGCTCCGGCGCGGGCTGGTGGTCATCATCGTTGCTCTGGCATTGCTGGTAGGGTCTGTCTCTTTATTCCCTAGTATCGGGGTCAGCTTTTTCCCTACGGCCGATAAGCCACTACTGCTCATCGACGTCAGTACCCCACCCGGCAGTGATCTCGACGCCACTGATGCGGCGGTAGCTTACGTAGAATCGATCGTCGATACGATGGAATACGTAAAAGACTACACTGCCAACGTCGGCCACGGCAATCCTTTCGTTTACTACAACCGCATTCCGGTTAACTTTAAACGCAACCGGGGGCAAGTGCTGGTTAATTTCACCCACTGGGACCCCATGATATTCTACGCTACCCTGCGTGATTTACGGGGCATTTTGGGCGCTTACGCAGGTGCCGAGATTCGTTTTCAAGAGCTGAAAAACGGCGCCCCAGTGAAAGCGCCACTGGAGTTTCGCATCAGTGGCCCTGACGAAACGGGAGTAGCCAACTTAGTTACCCAAGCGGCGGATATTATTGCCCAAACGCCCGGGGTAATTAACCTAAAGAATGCCCTTTTGGACCGAAAAACGGACCTCCGCCTTAACCTCAACCGCGATAAAGCCGGCTTGATCGGCCTTTCCCCTTTAGATTTCGATCAAACCATCCTGGCCAGCCTTTCCGGCCTCACCTTCGACCAAGTGAGCTTCGCCGATGGCGAAGAATACCCTCTCAACGTCCGTATCCCCTTTGACGAGGCTCCGGGCATCGAAGATTTCAATCGGGTGTACTTCACCACCACTACGGGCGCACAGGTCCCACTTCAACAAGTGGCGGACATTTCCTTTACCAACAGCCCGGCCAGCCTCAGTCACTACCAGTTAGAGCGGATTGCCAGTTTAACGGCCGACGTAACGAATGCCGACCAGACCGTTCCCATCACCCAAGAAATCATCGAGCAACTGGATCAACTCGATTGGCCGCCCGGCTATGGTTATACCGTCGGTGGGGAATACGAAGACCAGCAATCCACTTTCGGCACCTTGGGCATCATATTAGCCCTAGCCATGCTCGGCATCTTTGCCGTACTGGTGCTACAGTTCAAGTCGCTGCTACAACCACTGATCGTTTTTTCTGCTATTCCCCTAGCCGTAACGGGCAGCTTCGTCGCCCTCTGGTTGACGGGCTGGTCCTTTAGCTTCTTTGCTTTCGTTGGGTTCATTTCTCTCATCGGTATCGTAGTCAACAATAGCATCATCATGGTCGATTACATGAACCAGCTGCGGGCCGAGGGCCTCGCTCTCGGGCAGGCGATTCGTCAGGGCAGCGAGCGGCGCTTTGTTCCCATTGTACTGACAACCTTGACCACCATTCTTGGGCTACTTCCCCTGACGGCACAAGCCACCAGCCTCTGGTCTCCACTCGGCTGGACGATTATCGGGGGCATGGTAAGTTCTACTTTACTAACGCTACTCGTGGTACCGGTTTTGTACGGCTGGTTGACGAAGGCTTAGCTCCGTCAATTAGAGTCACTAATTCACGTACCGTAAGTAGTAGGCAACGAATACTAAAATGGAGATGCCAACGACTAGCCCTACCGCCAGGAATTTCTCCTGGCGGAGTTCCCGTCGCAACTTCGCCTGAAACTCCCGCCGTACGGCGGGAGAAGCCGGTAAGACTTTGCGAATTTTCTCCTTTTTAGGTTTGCGATAGGAAGCACCTCGATCAAACAAGTGATCACGTCCTCGCCGCAGCGCCAGGTTGCTCTTATTGCTATGGATCATTGAAGAAGTTGCTCCACTCATTTTAAATGGTGTTTTGATATCTCCCGCAAAATCGGGCGACGATAGTTAACAATCCAGAATCCTCGACGGATACGTGGATAACTCGACTAATGCTAGCAACGTGCGTAATAAAAAGGAAAGTATAAAGTGTGTATCTAACTTTGGCGTATGAAACCCTACATCCTAAACGCCATTTTGCTCATTGTGTTTATCGGTATCTCTAGTGGCACTTTTGCGCAAACTATGCACCGGAAAGTGGGGATGAATGTGGTGGTTGGTTACTTTTTAAGCTGAAGCAAGAAAACGTAGGAACAGGTTCTTATGGCTTCCCGACTATCTTATTCGACTTTTGAAAACTTGAATTGATAAAACGTGACTTTTCGTTTTATTTAGGACCGCCATTAGCGCTGGCCGGGAGTGGGGGCCAAAATGGCCGTTAAGCGGAAGGACTGTCTGAGCGTCTACTATTTTTGTATCGACTTCGATGCTGGGCAAGCACAAAATAATGCTTGAAACACCAGATGTCCCGCGAGTTGTCCTTTCGTAGGTCATTTTGGTTTCCACTCCCGATCCGCCAGTGATTCAGGCGAAGGTTTTTGCTTCTTTTGGCCTACAAAAGAAGGCCCCCGGCACGGGTGTTTATGGGCAAATACTTACAGCAGCTAAAAAAACAAAATCGACTTAACGTAATAGTGCCGGTGCAACCCGTTTGGTCAACACCGGCTACTACTATAGCGATCGCAGTTTAAGGAAGGCCAGTTGGAGAAGTGAGCAAGTAGTAAACTGCCCCGCTCATTAAGAAACTGGCGATGATACTAAGGACGAGCCAGAGCCCGTCTCTGCGCCGCTCGTAAACGAGCCGCTCGCGAAACTTACGCCGCTCTTCTTTAGAGGCGGGCTTCGCTTTAAAAAAACGATGGTGACCACGGTACAGGTTATAGTTATCTTCATTATTATCTACCGTGGCGGGTACTCCATTAATACTCATGATGGGTTGTGTATTGGTGTCCATCAATATTCGGACGAGGGGCAAGTTTGGTCAAGATTCCT
>JBCDGT010000432.1:0-4207 GCA_038750915.1 Bacteroidota bacterium | reverse complement strand
TTCCCGAGGGTACTGCTGGCAAGCAGTGGGCCGTAGTTTTCAACGCACGAGCGGAGGAAATAGCCCGCTTCCTTATCCCCCTTGGGGCAGAAGTGCGCGGAATATCTGAACAGGGCATATTTGTAGAAAACGTGAATATCGACTTTATCAGCATTGAAAATGAGCTACTTTTTTACCCTTTTACTAGCCTCAATCAACCGGAAACTTTAAGTTTCGATCAAGCCACCCCCACTCCAAGAGAACGTAATTTTTACGTGCTAAACGGCAACTTACTCTTCACCGCGGATTCGCCAGTAACCGGTCGCGAGTGGTACGTCGCCATTCCTGGAAGTGGCGCGGTTACGCCTTTGGTGGATATCAACCCAGGTGCTGCCTACGGCACCAACTTTACCTTTGGCCATCCCTTAAGAGACGATCTTCTGATGTTCACCGCCAACGACGGCAGCAACGGTGCTGAACCCTGGATTACGGACGGTACCACCGAAAATACCCGGATGATTGCGGATATCAACCCCAACCAAGGTTCCAGCAATCCCAGTCAAGTATTCGTTCAGGATAGTGTAGCCTACTTCGACGCCAACGGCCCCGATGGCTACGAGCTTTATCGCATGAGCCTGCGGAACCTTCAACCGGAACTCATTATCGATCTCAATCCCGGTCCCGGTGACGGCCACCCGTTCGATTTCACCCTGATCGAAGACAATTTTTACTTCCTCGGCCGTGAAGCCGCTGGTGCCACCATTGAACTATACCGCATCGCCTACGATCTAGTACCCACGGAGGCAGCACCAACGGTACGCCCCGCCAAGCTCTACCCCAACCCCGCTGATAACCTGCCCCTTACCCTCGAAGCCCCCAGCGACGAGGTACTTGAACGCTTGGAAGTCTTTAGCCCGAGCGGGCAGCTACTGATAGCAAAATCCATCAGCGGGCCAACGGCCCGTCTTGATCTTAGTACTTTACCAAGTGGTCAGTACTGGGTACGTACTTGGTACGCTTCCGGGCGGTTTAGTATTAATGGAGTGAGTAAGGTGCGGTAGTTCGACGCAGTGGCTAAAGCCAGGAGAATTGTACTCCCGGTTTTAGCGTGTGAGCAGCGCAAAACTCCGGAAACGCCTATCTTCCCCCTTATGCGCTATCTAACACTACTCCTACTCCTTGGCTTACTAGCCTGTACTCCATCACCTTCCGAAGAAACTGCTCCTGAAACCGCTCCCGGTACGGAGGAGAAGAGCTGGCAAGAAGTAACAACCACCGGCCAACCTACCGCTCGCCACGAGGCAGCCTTCGTAGCCGTAGGAGATAAAGCCTATCTTCTTGGTGGCCGAGGTATCAAGCCCGTGGATATTTACGATCCAGCTACTAAAACGTGGACTACTGGAGACACCAGCCCCGTAGAAATCCATCACTTTCAGCCCGTCGTCTATAACGATGAGATCTACTTAATGGGCGCGATGACCGGCAAGTACCCCGGAGAAACACCGCTACCCGAAATCCACATCTACAGCCCGGAAAAAGACGAATGGCGGACCGGTGCTACCATTCCTGAGGACCGCCGCCGTGGCGGCGCAGGATCGGTACTACACAACGGACTTATATATATGGTCTGCGGTATTCAGGACGGCCACCGGGGCGGGCACGTGGCCTGGCTAGACACTTACAACCCGGAAACCAACGAATGGGCGCAGTTACCTGACGCCCCCCGGCCGCGCGACCACTTCCAGGCCGTTGTCCACAGCAACAAACTTTACTCTCTGGCCGGCCGTACCACCGTAGCGGCCACTAACCCCTTCGCCAATACCATCGGCGAAGTAGACGTATTCGACCTCGGCAGCCAAAGCTGGACCACCCTCAAGGATACCCTCCCTACCCTGCGTGCCGGCAACGCCGCCATCGTGGTGGAAGATGACATCCTAGTCGTTGGTGGAGAATCCAAAGACCAACTGCTGGCCCACAGTGAAGTAGAAGCCCTTGCCACCAGCACCGGTACTTGGCGGAGCTTGGACAGCCTCAGCAAAGGGCGGCACGGAACGGGGATTGTCCGCATGTACGGCCAGCTTATTATGGCCAGTGGCTGTGGTCACCACGGCGGATCGCCGGAGCTGGCGGATGTAATTGCAAAGGCTTACTAGGACAATACTCGGCGAACGAACCAAGCTGCGCAAGTTTCAGCCGGCGAGCGTCAATTGTTAAAATTTCGCAGGTCACTTGCATTATACGAACACTTTCGTATATCTTTGTACGAAACAGTTCGTAAATGATATCTTTGTCGGAGTCCTTGGCGTAACTCCTTATCCCCCCACTAGCTAAAGCTAGGAGTACTGTACTCCCAGCTTTAGCCAGTAAGGGGAAATGGCAACTAAGCAACCTTAATCCTCCCTACTCCATGCAACCAACCGAAGGCGAATTAGTCATACTACAAGTACTCTGGTCTTCGGGGCCAAGTACGGTCCGCACGGTCAACGAGCGGCTGAATGCCGATAGCGATAAGGCAATTGGTTACACCACTACGCTGAAGCTCATGCAGCTGATGGCAGAGAAAGGCCTCGTCTCGCGCGATACCAGTAACCGCACCCATGTATACGCAGCGGCACTCCCAGAGGAAAAGGCACAAAAGACCTTACTTCGCCGGTTCGTGGACACTACTTTTGGGGGTTCGGCTAGCCGGATGGTCTTACGCGCACTGGGTGAGGGCAAGGCCAGCCCGGAGGAGTTGGCGGAGATCAAACGCTTGATTACGCAACTGGAAAACGAAGGCAACCATGGATAATTTGCTCCTAACCAACAACCTGATTGAGGGCCTGGGCTGGACAATCCTGCACAGCCTCTGGCAAGCCGTTTTACTGGCGGGGGTACTATGGCTAGCATCCCGCGCTATCGCCAGTGCCCGTAAGCGGTACTGGTTGGCTTACGGCACCCTACTGGCCCAATTATTAGTGTCCCTTGCTACTTTTTGCTGGCTTTATGAGCCAGCCGCTGCCCTTAGTACCGTTCCTACCGCCGAAGTATTGTACGCTTTATTCCTGAGCGTAGAGCATGGAGACACCGGCTGGAACCCCAACGCACTGCTTTTTTGGGTGGTTGTTTTCTGGGTAGTGGGTTTATTGATTGGTACCATTCGTCTCGGCCTTTCTTTTGGGCGCGTTCGCAGGATGCAAAAAGCAGCTCAAGCAGCAGTGCCGGCCGCTTTTCGCCAGCGGGTTACGGACTTAGCCAGCCGCCTAGGGTACTACGGCCCATTGAATATTGGGGTAGGCGCGCTGATCGACGGACCAGCTTTAGTAGGCCATTTCAAACCCTTGTTATTATTCCCCTTAGCCGTAGTTAATCAGCTAAGCGTCGAAGAAGCCGAAGCCGTCGTTCTTCACGAATTGGCTCACCTGCAAAGACAAGACCACTGGTGGAATCTCCTTCAGTGCATCATCGAAGTAGTCTTCTATTACCACCCAGTGGTATGGTGGATCGGCGCTCGCATCCGGGAGGAACGGGAGCACTGCTGCGACGACATCGTGCTTCACCATGGCCCCGGCCGCCTGGCCTACGCCAAGGCATTACTTTACTTCGAAGAGCACCGGACTACACCCACTACGGCCGTAGCCTTAACTAATAACCCTACCGGCCTACTGGGTCGGGTACAACGTTTTTTGCATCAACAAAATCTTCCCTACCAAATGAAAAGTAGATTATTTCTCCTTCCCTTATTTGCCCTAATTGCCCTAGTTACCACTGCTGCATACCATCCAGCCGAGGAAACAGTAGAACCTGCTCCCGCAGTCACTCCAGCAATAGTGGTGAATCTTAACGCAGCTCCAACTTCTCCGGACCTTGCACCTGCGGCCGCGCCCGAATTATTGGTAGCGACTACCCAAATGGAGCCAGACAGCTTACCGCAGGGGCGGCACCAAGTCAGTTCCTTCCGGAACGGAAAATCTACGGAAGTCACGGTAGAAGATGGCGAAATTAAGTCACTCAAAATAGATGGCAAAACCATCCCCCCAACAGAGTACGAGGAGCATGAACCTATGGTAGAACGCCTCTTGGGGGGCAATGAGCTTCGCTCCCGGGGTCGTATAAACGAAGGCGATTTCGAAGACCGTTTCCGTGGTTTTGAATTTCATTTTGATCAGGATGGAGCGGAATGGAGCGAGAAGTTCGAAAGCATGGGAGAAGAATGGGAGGACTTCGGCGAACGCATGGGCGAACTCGG
>JBCDGT010000431.1:0-4217 GCA_038750915.1 Bacteroidota bacterium | reverse complement strand
GCCCTGGATATGCCATTAGAGCAATACATGCACGATCGCCTTCTTGGTCCTCTGGGCATACATAATTATTCCATGCCGCAAGATGGCGAGCAACGGCCTTACTTCGGTGGCGGGATGTACATAATTCCCCGCGACATGCTCAAATTCGGGGAACTCTACCGCATGGGCGGTGTCTGGAAAGGGCAGCGGCTGATTAGTCAATCCTGGGTAGATCAATCATTCCAGCAATACGCAGTATTAGAGAATACCCAAGAAAAGAATGGCTATGGTTACCTATTCTGGCATGAAACTTATCAAGTCGGTGAGCGGGAGCTTAAAGCAGTAGAAGCAAGGGGGGCCGGTGGGCAGTATATCTCCATTATTCCGGAATTGGAGTTAGTGGTAGTCATTACCTCCGGTAATTATCGTAATGGTCGGTACTGGCAGCCCCAGAAGATCATCGAGGAATACCTGGTGCCGCTATTCGCTGATTAATACTTCGATTAGGTAAGGTACTAGTCCAGCACCGCTTTCATCTCTAAACCCTGACCCCAAGATCATTTCTCGTTTTGCGCCAATTGGTAAGGGTTGTACGGTAAAGGTAAACTCTAGACCGTCGTCACTAAATCCTTTTACGGAAGCAACTCTCATTGAGCCGGCAGCCCCAGAAGGACCAAAGTTGAAATTACGCCAGCGCGTATCCATTGTCTCCGAGAAGGTTACCGTGAAGGTGTTTTGATTGCGTTGTACATCAACTACCTTAGGCTGCCCCATCCGGTAAGCTGCGTACAATTCTTCCACTGGTGCGGAAAGATAGCCACTAGCATCGATGACTCTTCTTACCTCGCTAGTATCGGTATAATCTATTTCGACTAATTCTCGAATAGCTTCTTTTTTATCCGTCGCTTGCCGGTAGTAGCGCTCACTGATGGTATAACCAATGTAATAGCCAAGATCCCGTCGTTCGAATTGGTTAGGGGCATTACTCCATAACCATTTTGGCTGGTTGTTTTGGTAAAACATTTCCCGTTCGAAGGTAGCCAAAACAGCCTCCGGGTGAGCCTGCCCGTAACGGACTGCTGTATCAGGTTCGGTTCCAGTTGCTAGGCACGACACGTATTCAGCTACACCTTCATAAAGGCACTGGCCGAGCAGGTAATCGGGTATCGGCTCCTGCTGGGTATGCACGAATTCGTGGACGAACAGGCCGTATACGTCATTGATGGGATTAGACGCAAAAAAAGCAATCCTATTCGCGCGGATGTTTTCAGGAAATTCAGTGGCATCCACCCGGTCATCGGCCAGGGTGAACTCTCCTCCAATGAGTACGAAGCTGTCTACGGCCGTACCACCAGAGCGAAAAGCACCAATAGCGAAATAAGCACTGGCAGGTTTTGGGCAATCATACAGCTGCTTTAAATCCGTAAAACCCGCTTGGAATTCGTTTTTCATGGTCTTAGCTTGCAGGGTATTCTCCCGGATCGAGGCCCAAAAATTGGGGTAAGCATTAATGTTTTCGAGATACTCTTCAGCAGTATAATTCCGAACTTCCATAAGCTTCTTCAGGCCAGGGCTGGCCCGATCGAGGTAAAGGGTTTGCAAGAAGTTTTCTTGAGCGGCAGTATCATCCGTTGCGATAATCTGATCGTAGGCCTCCCAGTAGTGATCAATGTCCGTGGTGTATACAGGAATGGTCGGAGTGGGATCCTGGCAGGCGGCCAGTAAACTGATTAGGCTAACAATTAGAAGGTATCTCATATTCATGAAGACGCAACTAAAATGTCTTCGGTTGCTTCAGTGATGCTATCAATCCGCCAACCTATCTTTTACCAATATTCATTGCACCTGCGGCCGCGCAAAAGAAAGCATGATCGATTAAACTGGTTTAGCACTACCAGCTTTGCGGCTAAACAGCCCACTATTTCCCCTTACTTTTGGATTCAGGCCAAAAAGTGAATCCTTGTCAATTGATTTCATCTCCATTCTACTCATTCTCGGCATTGGTCAGTGCCTCTTTCTGATGGGGATTATCTTGTTGCAACGGAAGCAATTACGGCTGGCGAATATATTATTATTCACGCTATTGTTTGCCTTTCTCTGGTATCAAGTGGAGTTTTTCCTGATCCGACACACGCTGGACAGTCAGGTTCCATTTCTGTACAGTACCCGCTTTGGTTCCTGGTTCCTAGTGGGGCCACTAGTTTTGTGGTATAACCGAGCTATTTTAATCAAAGATTTTCGTCTGCAGCACAGGGATTGGCTCCACCTGCTGCCCTTCCTACTTTTTACCATTCTGTTGCCCCTGCTGTTGCGGGAGGTGGTTACTGACCGGGCCACCCACTACGGCATGTTGACCGTTTTCGACCAGTTCAACCGCGAGCCAATCACCTGGAAGCATTACCTGTACGGTTACGTATTCGTGTTCCAGTTCCTCCACGCGGCCGCTTACATCCTTCAGGCCTACCGGGAGAGTCAGCGGCTAGAAGCTACCGCCAAGGAACAACGATCTTCCTTGCCCCAAGAGCGGATCAATACGCTCAAGTACCTCTACCTTTCCGCCTTCATCATTGTACTACTTTGCTCCGCTTTCGTTGCCTACATTTTCCTGACCACCATGTGGAAACGGAATATGGACTATCTCTACGTCATCCCTATGCTCACCCTCGTTTTCGGCCTGGCTTACCGGGCGATGAAATACCCGAACTCCGTACTCCTTTTTGCGGAAGAAGCTCGCCAACCCTCTCTTAAATACGCGAGATCAGGGCTAAGCGAAGATGCCAAAAAAACACATTTACATAAACTAGAACATTTGTTAACGGAGGAGAAAGTCTACCGCAACAACGAACTCCGACTGGCCGATCTGGCCGCCGCGATGGAGGTCTCTAATCACCACCTTTCTCAGTTGCTGAATGAAGAAAAGCAGCAGAACTTTTTCGACTTCATCAATGGCTATCGCATCCGAGAAGCACAAGAACGGATTAGTGCTGGCCGAGAGCGGACCCTGCTCGAAATCGCCTATGCCGTCGGCTTCAACAACAAGAATTCTTTCAATAGTGCCTTCAAAAAACACCTCGGTATGACACCTTCGGCCTACAAAAGAACACTAAATCAAGAAAAAGACGGAAATAAAGGGTAAATCCGAACGGATTGGGCGACCAGCAAGCCAGCAGCAGCGATCATGCAGCCAAAATGATCGTAATGAAAAGAACCACTTGCTTATTTATTCTCTTCGCCCTTCTCTCTACTTACCTCATTGGGCAATCCTTCAACGCCGAGCACCTCTACCCAATTGAAAACAGCCACAGTTTTGTCCAATTCGAGGTGACCTACATGGGCTACGCGAAGTTCAAAGGCAACTTCAGCGATTTCTACGGCTCCATCTACTACAATCCTGCAGCTCCTGAAAGGACTTCGGTCACTTTCCAGGTCGACGTGGAGAGCATCGACACCAACAACGACTGGCGAGACCGAGACCTAAAATCCGGCAACTGGTTCCTGGCCGAGAGATTTCCCCACATTCACTTCAGCAGTACCAGCGTGCGCTCCTCAGGAGAAGGTTTAATCGTTACTGGGGACCTCTCGATCAAAGAAACGACCAAACGCATCGAATTCGAGCTGCCTGCCCCTGTGAGCGTAGTCGATATGCGCGGCGACAACCAAATTATTTTCACTGGCGAATACACCCTCAATCGTAAAGAGTACGGGGTAATGGGCAAAAATTGGTCGCAAGTCAAAGAAGGCATCGTAGCCCTTTCCGATGAGGTAACAATCGAATTCAGCCTCCTCGGTAAACAGATCAATGAAGGGAATTTCAGTAACTTCCTGCGCAACCCCAAAAGCCCTCCAGGAGCCGTTTACGCCGCCTACAAAGAAGGGGGGCTTAATGCGGCCATTGGTAAGTACGAAAGCCTGAAAGCAGACACCTCTTTCACGATGAACTCCCGTACCCTGAACATGGTGGGCTATATGCTAGCAAAGCAAGGTAAACTAGCCGAAGCCCAAACCATTTTCGAGCGCAACCTGAGTGATTTCCCGGAAGATGGTAATGTCTACGATTCTCTGGGGGAGCTCTACGCTAGAAAGGGCGAGCTGGAGAAAGCCACGGCTCACTACCGCAAATCCCTAGCTCTAGACCCTAAGAATATGAATGCAGCCGAGGTGCTGAAGCAGTTGGATTAAATATAGAACTCGTCTAAACTTTTTCGAGCTGACCGCTCCGCAGGCCTGGTTTTCTCTAG
>JBCDGT010000430.1:0-4219 GCA_038750915.1 Bacteroidota bacterium | reverse complement strand
ATTGGGGGCCAACAACTCTGCTTTGAGGAGATCCTTAAATCCGTCGTACTCTCCACTCAGCGAAATATCAACTAAGGGGCCGAGTTGCGGGCTAAGGAGCCGATTAAGCCCACGGGAATCAGCAATGTTAAAGGCAAAACTGAAGTGATTGGGAGGAGGTGCCCGCCGCGCAGCCTTGATGTTAAGTCGGTCGGCCCAAAGGGGATAAAAGGTGCGGAGGTAATTGGTGACGCTACCCGTCACGTCATCTAAGTCGAAAGTGCCGATGATTTCGCCATTGGCCAGATCGCTTTCCAGCTTGACCACCTTTTCGCCGGCGGTGTTGAAGTTGCTAAAAGCTAAGAGGCTATCGATGGCTACCGTAACGGTATCGATTAATACCGCGAAATCGGCTAATTCTACCCGGCCTTCCATCTCACTGAAGTTTGTCCCAATCAGGTTAAGGTCAATCTCTCCGGAAAGCGCAATGGGCTTACTACTTAGGTTTAAGGCTTGCAGGTCTAATTCGCCTACCACAGCGTCGAAGTCAAAGGTGGGAATGGAGTCACGAAAATCAAGTTCTCCCAGAAAGTTGAAGTCGATATTATCATCCGCAATTTCGAATTTTCCGTTAAAGAATTTCTCTTCTAAGCGGCCGTCGATTATCGCATTCCGGTAGGTGTAGTTCCGATAGGTGAGGTCTTGGATAGTGGCAGCTAGGTCCGCGCTAGCAACCGCCGCATCCAGGCCGATGCCGTTGTCGATAGCACCACTAAAAGTGACGGTGCCAAAGTTGGGGTCTCCCGTCCAAGCCCCCAGGTCGAATTCATCTAGCCCCAGTTGACCAGTATAAGTAGGCAACCTGCGTTCTGGAAACAGGAGGGTGAGGTTCAAGTCCGCACGTCCAATATCGGTACGCAAGCTTCCTTTGGTGTAAATGTAATCGGAGAAGGTCCCCTCAAAATCTCCGGAAAAGATCAGGCCACCAAGGCGGTCGAAATTCTCTGGTGGGCGGAAAGAAGGAATAAGCTTCCGTAGGGTAGCCATATTGGTACTTAGCCGGTCGAGATTAAAGTCAAGGGCTTCTGAGCCAGGTTTGGCTAGGTTCCGGGAACCGAAACTTCCTCGCATGGAGGTCGTATTGTCAAGGGCCAAGTAAATATCGTCGGCACGCAGGTTGTTGACATTACGGCGGAAGTGCCCTCCTATAGTTACTTTCTGGCGGATATTATCCCGGAAAAAGCGGTTGAACCGCAGCTTGCGAGCAAAGTATAGAATGTCCCTAACAGCGACCTCCGATTCCTTGACCCTGATGTCCATCCGGACCTCATTGTTAAAATCCGACCAGGAGCCCCAGCCGTTGCGAAAGGTAAATCGCAGACTATCGGAGAGACTGCTCTCGGCGGTAACCAATTCTAGATCATACAACTGAAGTTCGGTTGGACTGATTTTCAAATCCTGCACGCTGAGGCGGTCTAAGACGAAGCCGGACTTTTCCTCTAAGCTGAGGTGTTTAAGGGCACCGATAAAATCTCCGTTATAGAATTCGGTATCGATTAACTCCAGGTCGATATTGCTAATGCCGAGGCGGCCAAAGTCTACGGCGGTAATGTCGGAACTGGCAATGGGATCTTTACGCAAATTATCCAGGGCGTAGCCACCATCGATCACTTCGATGCTGTTGGCAGTAATCCGGAGGGAGTTGGTGTCAGCTGCTTGCTTGATGATACTGTCAAGGCGTAATAAAGCCGGGTCGATGGGGGATGGAGGGATGCTGGTTTGCTTAACCAGTGGCTCCCGAAGTTCTGCTTCGGCAATTCGCACTTCATTATCTGGAAGGTTAAGGTTATCCAACCTAATAATTCCTGAAGCCAGGCTGATGTCGAATCGCTGCCCCTTAACGCTATCGTTTTGTACAAACCGAATACGTTGTAAGTCGACTCTTTCTAGGTCCAAGTCCAGCGGGTTATTGGCTTTTTCTTTAGGCGGGAACAATTTATTCAGGGCGGTCGTCAGATTACTCTCCGGATCACCGAGGTTACGCCTGATCTGAAAACGGGTGTCTGCAATCAGAATGTGCTCAATCTGTAGCCAGGGAAATAGGGTGAATTCGGCTTCGAGGGTTTTCCCGTAGAGTAGGGTATCTCCGTATTTATCTTCAATGAACAGACCTTCTATCGTCAGTTCATCTAACCAAGAGAGCCGGACCTTCTCCACGGCTACGCGCGTCTCCAAAGTTTTGCTAATGGAGGAAGTAACTTGCTTTGCCATCCAGTCTTGTACGGGCTGCCACTGAAAAAGCAAGAAAAAAGCCGCTGGTAAGAAAAGTAGGAGCAGGAAGGTTCTACGCGCTAACTTCCAGGCCCGGGAGCCTTTGCGGCGGCGGGGGGCTGGTTTTTCTTCGTTGGCTGGCAGTTGCTGGTCCATGCGCGATTAGTGCGCGAAAATAAACGTGTCCAGCCTAGGAAACGCAGCAGATGAAGAATTAGTTAGTAAGCGGTCGCTTTCAGCCTGGTTTTTAGGATGGTCTTAACGGAAAACAAGTCAGGGGCTTACGCGGATGGACGCGGATATAAAAAGTAGATTGCGGATTTGCGCAGCTTTACACGGATCTCAACCACTTCATTACCTGGCACCTGCGGCCGCGCCCTAGATTATGGCCAAAACTGCCAGATCAGCTGATTGATGAAAAAGAAAACCACGAGATAGATCCACAGGGCATCAAGAAAGTGCCAGTAGATGGTTAATAGCCGGAGATTCAGCCGTTTGTCGGGATCAGAAAAATAGACCAGGACGGAGACGGGTTCTTTCATGTACTTGCGGGCACGGTACAGGAAAACGGCCAGAAAGGGAATACCACCGATGACGTGGGCAAAGTGTAGACCAGAAATGACGTAGAGGTAGCCCGCCGAGTTGTCAGTGGTGATGTAAATCTGCTGGTCGAAAAGCTGCCACCAGGCGACGCACTGCATGGCGAGGAAAAAAAAGGAGAGGCCCATGGTGTACCAAAGCATCCGCACGTAAGCCTTAGTGTCGTCGGCTAAATAAGCACGTTTCGCTAGGATCATCGTGTAGCTACTTACCAGCAAAATGGCCGTATTCAGCAAGAAAAGCAACGGCAGTTTAATTGGTGGTAAGTCACTCTGGACCCTGGTATAGACAAAAGCCCCCGTCATGGTGAGAAACAGCATACTAAGGCTAAAAATGAGCAGGGTGAGCAGCACGTTCTTCGGGTGGAAAGCGAAGTTATCCTGCTGCTCGTCTTCATTGATCTTTACCTCCTGGGGGTGGTCGTACATTGGTTTATTGGTACTTTAGTCTGTTAGTACTTTGGTCTGTTGGCCGAACTTACTTCTTTCTCCGACCCCACAGGGCAGATGCGTCTTTGTTAGCTTGGCTCGTTACCCGCTATTTGTTTTTGCGAGCGATTCCGGCGGCATTTCTCACTGCAGTATTTTACCTCGTCCCATACTTTCGCCCACTTTTTGCGCCAACTGAACGGTCGCCCGCATACGTGACAGGTTTTTTCCGGCAGGTGTGGCTTTTTGTGCGCCATGAGGAAGGTAATTGGTGATTAGTATTTGGTAAGTGGTGCTTGAAAAACTAATGACCAAGTACCAATTACTAAATACTACTTACTCAGCTCTTCAATCTTCTTCGCTACTTCCTCCGCTTCGGCAGATTTGGCCGCGAAACCTTTAATGTCTCCTCCTCGCTGCAATTGCATAGCCTCTTCTAGCAGGCGGGCGTGCTCTTTTTCGAGTTTCTTTACGGGGTCTTTTTTGAATAATCCAAACATAGTTTACTTGCTTTTAGAGCCTAACGGTGGGAACCATGAATGGTTTTGTCAAAAATCATCGACTTAGCGCTAAGCGCAAAAGCCCTAGGCCAGCGAGCAAGATGAGCAGCATGGCAGGAAAGCCACCAAGAGTGGAAATCAAGCGGATACCATCAATGCCAGCATAGCTGACCATGATCCAGGCCAGTAGCCCAATAATGCCTCCCCAAATCAGTTTGATGCCCAGTGGCGCTTCTGCATTGTCCGGGCTGATACCTTGCACGCAGATGGCACTCATGGCGGAAACATTCGAGTCGGCGGCGGTTACATAAGAAAGGAAAATCAGGCTAAGAAAAACCACCGCCGTGAGTTGCGCCAGCGGAAACTGTTCTAATAAAGTATAGCCTACGGATTCTGGGCCTGCAGCGGTTAAACTAGCCGATAGGGCACCGGTCTCCGCAT
>JBCDGT010000429.1:0-4223 GCA_038750915.1 Bacteroidota bacterium | reverse complement strand
GGGCAATGGGTGATCCCTTCACGCCCAATGAACATCGGGGGGTATACCGCACTAAAGACGGAGGCAAAAGCTGGGAAAAAATTCTGTTCACCAATAAGCAAGCGGGAGTAGCAGACATGGTAATGGACCCCGAGAACCCCAATAAGATATTCGCGGCCTTGTACGACCATCGGCGTACGCCTTACTACTTTACTTCGGGCGGCCCGGGTTCCGGCCTGTTCGTCACTTACGATGCCGGGGATAACTGGCGACAACTTACGGCTGACGATGGTTTGCCACCAGGAGACTTAGGCCGGATCGGCCTGGCTATTGCTCCGTCCAACCCGGACAGGATTTACGCAAAAATCGAAGCGAAGCAAAATGCGCTCTACCGCAGTGATGACGGCGGCGATCACCGGGAATTAATCAACGACACCCCGCGCTACACCAATAATCGCCCCTTCTACTTCCAGGATCTGGCCGTAGACCCAGCCGACCAAAACCGGCTCTACAACATCTACCAGCCACTCCACCTTAGTTATGACGGTGGCAAAAGCTTCGATCCGGTGCCGATGATTCCTGCAGATGAGACGAAGGGGATTCATGCTGATTTTCACGCCTTTTGGGTTAACCCCAACGACCCCGAGCACTTCATCATTGGTGGAGATGGAGGCATTGGGATTACCCACGATCACGGCCGAAGCTGGTACTTCCCGGAAACGATGCCAGTGGCCCAAATTTATCAGGTGAACGTGGACGAAGAAATGCCCTATAACGTCTACTGCGGCATGCAGGACAATGGCAACTGGCACGGACCGGGCTACACCTGGAAAAGAGGAGGTATTCGGACCTTGTACTGGCAGTATTTAGTGGGTGGTGATGGCTTTTACATCTCTCCCGACCCTGAGGACTCCCGCTTCGGTTACGGTACTTCCCAAAACGGAGATTTGTACCGCTACGATAAGGTCTCTGGCTACTACGTCAGTATCCAGCCACCCGCACCTCAGGACACGACCCTGCGCTTCAACTGGAACGCCGCCTTCGCGCGGGACCCTTTCGACGACAACACCGTCTACAGCGGCTCCCAGTTCGTGCACAAAAGCACGGATGAAGGGGCTACCTGGACCATTATTTCTCCTGATCTATCCACGGACAACCCCGAGCACCAGCAACTCGACTACGGAGGGCTGACCCTGGATTTATCGGGAGCGGAGCGATACAACAGCATTCTCACTATTGCGCCAAGCCCCATCGACCGAGAGGTTATTTGGGCAGGAACCGACGACGGACAGCTCCACCTGACCCGTGACGGTGGCCAAAGCTGGACGAAGCTCACCGCCCGGGTCGGTGGCATGCCCAAGGAAGCGTGGATCGCCCGGGTGATCGCTTCTGAATACGCAGCCGGTACGGCCTGGCTGGTGGTGAATAACTACCGTAAAGGCGACTATAACCCCTACCTATTCCGCACGGATAACTTTGGCGCCACCTGGACCAAGTTAGTACGTGCCGGTGAGGTAAAAGGCTATGCTTTGTCCTTCATTCAAGACCCAGTAGAGCCCAACCTCCAGTTTTTGGGTACCGAAAACGGATTGTGGGTGACTATTGACGACGGCATTCACTGGCAAGCGGTAAAGAACGGCTACCCCTCCGTATCTACGATGGACCTGAAAATTCAGCGCCGGGAGTCTGCGTTGATCATCGGCACCTTCGGTCGGGCGATCTGGGTGCTGGACGACCTGAAAAGTCTGCGGGAATTAGCCGCAGGCCGAGTAAATAGCGCGCTTACCGCCTTACCGATGAACGATGCGGTACAGGTAAAGGGCCTGTTCATTGCTCCCCCCGGCAACATCTGGACGGGTTTTCACACCACCTTCGAAGGCGAAAATCGGGTGTTTCAGAAAACAAAGATCCCTTTTTACCTAAAAGGGGAGCCAGGGGCTATGATTGAAGTTACCGCGGATATTTACGCTCCCTCAGGAAAAAAAATCAATACGATCAACCAAGCGGAGGTACCTACGGGATTACAGTACCTCACTTGGAAGCTCGACGAGCACGCCGCTACCCTACCCGGAGCCTGGATTCACGATGAGTCACGGGGCGTTCCCGTTTTACCCGGCGAGTACCAGATTGTCATCACGGCAGGAGATTATACCGACACTACACAGGTGACTGTGATGAGTGACCCTCGTTTTTCCTTGCCGTCTTCCGTAGATGAAGCGTTATACACTTACAAGAAGGCCGTCAATGAGCAGGTGGACCGCTTATCATCGCTACTAACGGCGCTCGATGATAAGACCGCAAGCCTCGATAAGGTACTTCGCTACTTAAGGGGTTTCCAAGAAGCATCAGGGGATGACCTGCCTACTGCCATCAAAGGCATGCAGGCAAGAATCAAAGAAGTACGGGCTAAAGGGCAGACGCCCAGGCCCGACCGGCAGGTCGGGGCGTGGCAGTCGTATACGGTAACGCCATATTCTACCACCGCCGATGCCCAGCGCAAAGCCATGGCCCGGATGGTGGCTCCCTCCGCCCAGGACTGGGCAACGGTAGAGCAGGCCAAAACTTTAATTGATCGCTTCGAGCAAGAGGTCAAAATTTTCCATCGCGACGAATGGCTTCCCTTTGCGACTAAACTGAAACAGATGGCCTTGTTACCGATGACAGAGTAGTACAACAAGCTATTTTCTTTGCTTTTTTATCCTTACTTGGCATCCTGCGGGCGCGCCGACAAATTTCGCTTTTCTATCCTTACCGAGTATTGATTGCAGTGCGAATCTCTACATTCCAACTTTCCCCTTTAGACCACGATATGAAACAACTATTACTTTTTATTTTCCTGATGAGCACCGTTAGCGTAGATTTTCAAATATTATAACTCACTAGAGTAAACCTCCAACTTCCCCCCGCTCCTTATTTATAGCTGTGCCAACTCAGACTCAATTACTCTACTATTTCGCCCTACCCAATCGATACTCTGCTTTATCCTTTTTACAGCATTGTTCGAAAAGGCTCTAGTCTTCGGGTTCTCATCCAATTTAGCCATACTCTGGCGTTTTTTCAGAATTCTTTCTTGTTGACGAAGTAGAGAAGGGATAAATTCACTTTTATCAATTTGACCATACGCACTAATTAGTTCTACTAAGTCCTGAATTTGCTTTTCATCAGACGCATTGGCGGTACCTAGCTCTAAGAATGTCCATAAGAAATACGTTACATCGTCAATTCTTTTGCCGGGTGCCGCCTCATCAAAGTCAATAACTCCCACCACTACCCCCGTCTTATCCAGTATTATATTCCACGGAGCAAAATCATTGTGACAAACCGTTTCTTCAGCTCCATATAATTTGCTCCGTGCTACTAGATCATGAAATTGCTTAAGTATTTTAATCGACGCTACTTTGTGCTCAACAGTTAATTCGATATCTCGAGGGACTTCCCCTTCGATAAAGGTAAGCACCTCTCTTGCTCCGTTATCGATGCCTAAAAACCTAGGGGAATAAGAAAAATTTTCACTCTCCAAGTAAGTCAGTAATGCGTGTACGAAAGGAGCATTTTTCGACTGAGTTCTACGGACCGTATGGCCAATGCGCACTACCGTTTCAGTCGACATTCCCCCGCTTAGGATAATTTCTTTGCCCTCCATCTGTTACTAATTGCTTTATTTTGAATTAGTAGTTCTCCTTCTTATTGTTTGCTAGACTACTTCTTCCTACTCAATACATATATCCAAGGCGGCAAACAAGTTTTGTAGTGTTCCCAACTTCCTGGCGTACTCCTGTATTCCGTTCCAACTTCTTCTTTATAGGCAACTATTTCAAGCCCCCTACTTATCAGCCCGTTCATGATCGTAGCCATGGTATGTCGGTATTCTTGCGGGCTTTCAATTTTCACTTCTCGATCCTGAGCATTCGTAAAATTCCAATGCGGGTCAGCTGTTTTGATGGGGTATCCATCTTGGTAAGGCTGCCAAATAGGATAACCAATGCCTTCCCATAACTCTTCTTTTTGCCATTCTCTTTCCCAGCATCCATCTTTCCAAGAACCGTGAACGTACGGGTTGTGAAACATAATATCGTAAATGCCACTAGGCTTCAGGATCCTGGCAACTTCGTCGAAGACTTCTCCTACACTAGGAATATAATTAATCGAATACGGCTGGTAAACAATATCAAATTCTTCATTATCACAAAATGAAAGTGACCTCATATCTGACTTCACTATTCTAATCTGCTTTTGATACTTAT
>JBCDGT010000428.1:0-4225 GCA_038750915.1 Bacteroidota bacterium | reverse complement strand
GTAGTGCCACTTACTGATAAGCCGGCCACTAAAAATTTCAAGGAAAAGCCCGCCGTCCCCGAAGAAGAATTCGAATTGGAAGAACCAAGCGAAGGAGAGATCGGTGACCGCCTGGAAAGCGAGATCTTCAGTATCAAAAATGGATATGGTTTTATCAAGTACCCGCCGAATAACCTCTTCTTTCACCACACTTCACTAGAAAACGCTGATTTTAGCGAATTGTACGTCGATGATCATGTCGCCTTCACCCTTGCCCACAGCAGCCGGGGTCAGCTAATTGCTACGGACGTACGCTTGCTGGAGGAAGAGTAAGATACTCCCGATGTCTGACAGACTTCCCCCTTGGCCTACTTATTGTAACCTTACTCAAAAGACCAGAAGAGACTTCTCCCCAGCCCTCTCGGGACCACTACGTTGGAAAGGGAGTCAAATTACCAAAAACCAAAGAGCCAACAATGTCGACTCTCTTCCTCAGCCGTAGTCTTAGTTCCATGAGTGCCTTAAGCGCCTGGGCCGAAGAGCGAGAGCTGGAAGTCATTGCCCGCTCGTTGCTTAGCTTTAGTTCGGTGCCCTTCGTTGCACCAAACGATGCCGATTGGTGGTTCTTTTACAGTTCTCGCGCGGTGGAATTTAGCGTGGCCTCCCTGCAAGAGTTAGCAGCGACCCCCAAATTGGCGGCCATGGGCAGTAGCACGGCAGCGACTTTGTTGGCGGCGGGTTTTTCCACAGATTTTTGCGGAAGCGGGCAGCCCGAACAAGTAGCTAGAGCATTCGGTCAAACCAGCAAAGGACAGCGGGTCTTTTTTCCACGTGCTCGCCAGTCGCGGCAGACCATACAGCGGTTACTGGCTGATATAATACAGGTAGAAGATGCGGTGTGTTACGATAATTTGGCCGTTCCCGTGAAAAACCCGATTACGGCGGATTACTATTGCTTTACTAGCCCCTTAAATGTTGCCGCTTATCTTGACCATCAGGCGCTGACCGCAGGTGCAAAGATCGTTGCTATTGGACCCAGCACGGCAGCCGCGCTCGCCCAGCGGAACGTGGAATGTGAAGTACTTCCCGAACCAACCGAAGTGGCGCTGATCACTTGGCTGGCGCAAGCGGGTGTTTAGTGGTAGTTAGTAATTGGTAATTGGTCGGTTTTACTAAATACTACGCACTAATTACCAATTACTAACCACCAACTACCACATTACTCACCAACCAATGGTAAGCCTAATTCTTTCCGCCGCCCTTGATCCACTACGCTGTTTTGCGACCAGTAAGGTTCCTTGACCTGCTCTGTGAGGGTAGCAACGGTAGTCAGCGTTTTTCCGCGGCTGGGGTAGGTCTCCGTCCAGCCCCGAATCACATAGGGGACAGCGGCATCGAATACTACCTCCAGTTTTCGGTTAAGCCCGCCGTAGTTTACCACGTAGCTTTTTAGTTGTTCCCCCTGAAAGGTACTGCCTTGGTAATCTCCTAGGCTTACGGTAGCGCGAGCGGCCTGGTAGGGCTGGTGGGTCATCAGGAGGTAGCTCGTATTGGGGATGATTCGGTATTCTCCCGTCGGCAAGGCTTCCCAACCGGAGCGAATACGGTTGAAGATTTCGTCTTCCAGAAAATCGGCGGGAATGGCGTTGTTGACGTCACCTTCTCTTTCAAAGTAGGACCGTAGTTGCTTATTCCATTGGCCATCGCCTTGATAGTTAAGCTGGGTGAAGCTTTGTCCACACCAATCCTGAGCACTAGTGCTTACTTTCAAGGTATGGGGATATTCGTCCGTTTTGGTAGGGGTAAATACGGAACTCATAATTGAGTAGTCGTAAATGCCAGTGACAAAGCGACGAATCAGGTTCGTTTTGATGATCGGAGTGCTGTTGGGGTTGGCGTAGTTGTCGTTCTTTACCTGTTTGTCGGTCAGGAAATCTTCGGATACGAAAATAACGGAGACTTGTCCTGGATGAATATCGCCGTAGCGAATTTGCTGGAGATCGTAGGTGTTAACCTCCGCTTTTCCTTCATACCAATAGTCCGAAAGCCCCCCTTGGAAATGGCCAGGGACGGATTGCGTGGCCATAGTAGTAGCGGCGTTTGTGGAGGTGTTGGTATCCTGTACGGTGTTACAGGCTACTAAAGTTAAGGTGAAAAGGAGCAGTAGAATTGGCTTATGCATAGTAAGCAAGAAACACGCAGTAACGGACTTGGTTTTGGACTTCAGACCTCTCTCAGCACCTGCGGCCGCGTCAAATTAGTATGAAAACAGGCTTAGAATGGTTTTTCAACAACCTAAGTCCCTCGTTAATAGGGAATCAGGGATTTGGGCATGTTCCTCCATTGTCAAAAAGTACCTACATTAGCGTCGATAGTTTACTAATGCACTCATTTTATCTTGCGGCCTCGCCCAATGGCGAGGCCCAAGCTTTTTTAGGTGGGGTCCTATTATCTTTTGTACCTTGAACTATCCACCCACGCCCACAATTATCGATGTTCACGCTAAGAAGACTCCTTACACTACTTTTCTGCTTGATTGCTTTGGTCCTTGCTGCCCAACCGGGTACCCAAACCCCGGAAGCGCTGGAAGCCTTTCAGAATGGTACGAATCTACTCCTGGAAGGAAAAGCTAAACGAGCCGCCAAGTCCTTTCGGGAAGCGGCCAAACTGGATACTGGTTTTACTGCCGCACACCGCTTCCTGGGAGTAGCGGAGGAATTACAGGGCAATTTTCAGGCCGCTGCATCAGCTTACCAGCAGGTGTTGAGCCAGGATACCTCCTTCTCTCGCCTACTATACTACCAGCTAGGGCAGGTATACTATAAAATGTCCCGGCCAAAAATTGCCTTACACTACCTGCGCCGCTTTAAGGAGCTTCAGAGTAAGGACATTGGAGAATTCGGCCGGAATGGCGAAGAAGAAGCAGCCGAAGAGCGGAAGATATTAGACCGTTTGGACCAAGAAATGCGGGCGGTAGAAATTA
Organism: Bacteroidota bacterium; assembly: GCA_038750915.1. GTDB lineage: Bacteria > Bacteroidota > Bacteroidia > Chitinophagales > Saprospiraceae > Neolewinella. The sequence goes on along the minus strand of JBCDGT010000428.1, from coordinate 1,263 downwards.
CCCAGGATACCCTCCAGTTCATCAACGTCACTAAATTGTATAACCTAGGGCGGCCAGTAAATACCATTCGGGACGACTATTTTCCCTTCTTCAGTAATGACTTGAAGAGTATGTACTATACCCGTAGGGGAGAGCTTAAGGACGAAGACCTCATCCGAGCCAGACGCCGTAGTCCTACGGACCCTTTTGCTACTGATCGGGTTGACAATTTCAATACCCTCCGCCCGGAGGGTATGGTAAGTTTAGTACGGGATGGAGAGCGGATTTATTACACTGTCTGTAATCCTGGCGTAACACGCGGGGCCTGCGATCTCTATGCAGGCTGGCTTAGTAATGGAAAGATTACCCGCTCGGAAGCTTTACCCGATTACGTAAATTCCGACGTTTGGGAAAGCCAGCCATCTATTAGTTGTGACGGCCAGGAACTGTACTTCGTAAGTACCCGGCCAGGTGGCTTGGGCGGCAGTGATATCTATCGTTGTATCAAGAACGCCGACGGTACCTGGGGGGAACCTAAAAACCTTGGGGATGGGGTCAATACGCCCGAACACGAAGAAGGACCGTTTCTGAGTAACGACGGTAAAGCCCTGTATTTTTCTAGCTCTGGCCACCTTAGTCTAGGCGACCAAGACATCTTTGTGAGCTATTGGGATAACGTCCAGGGCCGTTTTACGCAGGCCATCAATCTTGGCCCACCGGTTAATGGGCCTCACCGAGAACTTGGCTTTCACCTCACCAGTAATGGCCGTACGGGTTACGTTGCTAGCGATCGCCCCGGCGGGGTGGGGGAGTTGGACATTTACAGTTTTGAATTGTCCGAGCGGCTCAACGGTAAGCCCGTAACCTACGTATCTGGTTACGTCACTGATAGCCTTACCGGTGAGCCGCTCACTGATCAACCAGTACCTGTAGGAGGAGCGGGTAAAACTTACTATACTAACTACGCTGGTCGTTTCTTCATCTGTGCCCCTGCGAATGGTACTTTACCCCTTACCGTAACCCATCCGGATTACCTGCCCTTCGCCCGAGACTTTGCTATCCCTCCTTGGGAGAACCTGGAGACTTACCGTATTGACCTGATGTTAGTGAAAGAACAGCCACCTGAGCTTCCACCTAACCTTACTGCAAAATCCGTAGCACCTCCCCCTCCAGATACCATTTCTCGTAAGACCCGCATCATCAAGCGACCGCACATCGTTCGCTTCAATTTTGACGACGCCAGCCTGCTACCGATCCAGATCGAAGGCATCGAAAAGTTCGTCG
>JBCDGT010000427.1:0-4228 GCA_038750915.1 Bacteroidota bacterium | reverse complement strand
TGGTGATGAAGACGTCTTCCCGATAGCCGCTTACACTGTCCAGGGAAAAAAAGAGGTTCTTTCTGCTGCCGGGTATTCCCCCTTTAGCCGGGGATAAACGATTGATGAAAGTACCGTTTAGGTGGACGTCTTTGAAGTTGTTTTGGAGTAAACGAACACTCTGACCGTTCAAGGTGAAGGTAGTGGCTATTTCGGGATCATCGTTTTGCTCAAGGGTAGTGGCAATACGAGCGGTTACCGGGAAGGGAGTCGATACGTGGTACTTGGTAAGCCTTTCCTGGAGCACGTCGTGCAACAGTAGCCGCGAGCGCTCGTAATCTAAGTTTTCGTTTGCTAGATGCAGGTAGCTAGTATCTCCCGCTTGGCGGGAGATACTAGCGGAGGCAGTAAATTCTTGCTCGCCTACTGATAAGCGGGTGGGGGAGAGGGTCCAGGCGGTGGGATCCAGGCTTACTTCCAATTGGCCACTAAGGGGCGTTTCTTGCAGGTAGGCGCCTACCTCCGTATTGAAGGCAATACCCCGCGAATAGAGGTCTAACTCACCTTTTAGCCGTACGCTATCGGCCTCAGGGCGGTAAACTTCGGCCTTAAGTCGGTGGACCAAGGCTTCCATCTGTTTGTTACTGATGGCGTGGTGGTATTGGAGGTCTACTTCGGTCAGGTCTACGATTAGGCCATCCCAATTTAAATTGATGACGGGGGCTTTTTTATTGGTGCTTCCTAGAGTGAAAAGTTGGCCGGCGTTGAAAATACCCGTAGAATCACTTTTAAGGTACAGGGCAGCATCATTCAATTCCACTTTCCGAATATCCAGGGTCTTACTTAGAATGCTGGCTACGGAAACGTCCACCGAAAACTTTTCTACCTGTAGCAATGGGGGCTGTTGCAAGGAGCGAGTAGAGTCTCGGAGGACTAAACTATCCAAGCTGATGGATGCTTCAGGGAAGGTACGCCAAATGCGTAGGTCCAGCTCCCGAAAAGCCACTTTCAGGCCAGCCGAGGCCATGGCTTCATGCAAAAGCTTTTCTTGGGTCGAAGCTAGGTAGTTATTGATGACAACGACGGCGATGACTAACACTAATGCCAGCAAACCCAATAAGACCAACAACCACCGGAGTATCCTTTTTAGCATAGGGGAACATAGACCACGCTAATTTAACTCCTTCGCGGAGACGAATGTTGGTTCTCTTCCCGCTCTGCAGGAGAAAACCTACCTAAACCGGACAACATGCTACTCCCCTCATAACGTTTATCAGTATATGGGAATCAAACAACACTTGTATCTGCTCTTTGGGCTTTTTCTAGTTTCCTGTTCTTCGGCACCAACGACTACCTCAGAGAATGGGGAGGACATTGGGGTTAAGCAGTTGTTAGAACCCCAAGAGCCCGAACTAACTTACCCTATCTACACCTCCTTCGATGAGATCGCTCCACTCTTCGAGCAACAAGGAGCGGATACCTACGTGGTGAACTTCTGGGCCACCTGGTGCCAGCCCTGCGTAGAAGAGCTGCCTTACTTCGAGCGATTGGCGGAGGAAACGGACGCAAAGGTCATCATGATCAGCCTCGACTTCAAGCGGGACGTTCGCACGAAACTCAAAAATTTTGTTGAGCAACGCGGACTGAAACTGCCCGTGGTGGCCTTTACCGACGACGACTATAATGCCTGGATCGACCGAGTCGATCCTTCCTGGGGCGGTGCTATTCCAGTTACCCTGATTTACCGGGGGGGAGAACGCCGCTTTCACGACACCAAATTCGACTCTTACGAAGAACTTAAAGAGGCCGTTACGGACCTCTCTTAATTACTCACCAAACTAACCAAAATGAAATTTATCTCCCTTTCCCTATACTGCTGCCTATTGTTGGTCTTCAGCGCTTGTGGTACTGAGTCCACTCCTGCAACCGAAGCGGAAACCGCTACGCCCGAAGTAACCGAAGTAGCGCCAGTTGAAACCGCTCCCCAAGGCCTCAGCATTGGAGATGTGGCCCCAGATTTTGAGCTGACCGGTACGGACGGCGAAGTACATAGCCTCGCTACCACTATGGCTAACGGAGAAGCGGCGAAAGGCCACATCGTAGTTTTTACCTGCAATACCTGCCCTTACGCTAAGATGTACGAAGATCGCTTGGTTGCTCTGCACGAGAAAATGGAACCCATGGGCTACCCGGTCGTGGCCAATCAGCCCAACGACGTATCGATCAAGCCCGGCGATAACATGGACGCCATGCAAGCACGTGCGGCCGACAAAGGCTTTGGCTTTGCCTACCTGTTAGATGCGGATCAGACGGTTTTCCCCGCCTACGGCGCTTCTAAAACGCCCGAGGTTTACCTTTTGGATGCGGAGCGTGTCCTTCATTACCACGGTGCCATCGATAACAGCGCTCAGGATGCCGACGGTGCTACGGAGAAATACGTCGAAATGGCCGTTGCCGCAATGGAAGCGGGTACGGCTCCCGAACCCGCTGAGGTGAAGGCCATTGGCTGCTCGATCAAGGCGAAATAGTCGTTTAGTAAGATATTTTAGGCGCCGGAGCGCAGGTGCAAAGCATGTTCTTAAGGAGCAAGCACTTGCGCTCCGGTTAAACTGTACCTAACTTCTCTACAGCTCTTCGCGCAAAAACTTAGCCCGCCAGGCTACGTTGGTGCGCTTAGCGTCTACCCAGGCGGTAGGTAGTACTTCCAGCTTGGGCTGGTAATCGGAGGCAAGCCCGGCTTCCTGTAGTGATACAACGACATTCAGTAAAACGGAGGCGCTAGGTTCATCTTCCGTAGCGGCGTCCTCAAGCAGCTGGCCCAAATGGCCATTTACGGCTTGGCTGGCGCAACGCGCCAGGAAATCAACGGCCCGAACCCGAACCAGAAAAGCCGGGTCACTATCCGCTAAACGACTAACCGTCTCCGTCAACTCCTGAGCTTCCGCACCAAAATGGGTGGCGGCTACTAAGGCCCAATGTCGTTCCATGGGATCTTCTGAAGATAAGGAGGTCTTAATGCTTTCTTTTACTTCGGAATAGGGTTGTAGGCTCAGGTCCACTACGTCTACTAGTGTGGCGATACGAGCCTTGTTTTGTTGTCCGTAAGCCACGGGATTTTCTAAGCCTTCGGCCAGGAAAATGGGCTCCGGGATAAAACTCAGATCCGGGAGGCTTTTTACCTGGTCTCGTAGGGCCTGACGGAGCGTACGAACTTGCTCTTGATAGGCAGGGTCTTGGGCTAGGTTCTTGGTTTCGTGGGGATCGACTTCCAGGTTATAGAGTTGTTCTGGGGGGCGGGGCTGGAAAAAGGCAGCTTGTACGGGATTGAGTTTGCCTTGTTGATACAGTTCTCGCCATTCGGCGTAGGCTCGCTGGAGGTAGCGGTAATTATTCTGTAGGCTGTTGCTGTGGTACCCCTGATAATTGCGGATGTACTTCAGCTTGCCTTGCCGTAAGGAGCGAACAAGGTCGTACTTTTCATCGAAGCGATCGGCGTAGCCGAAGACTTGCTGGGCTTGGCTCTTTTCCTCAGACTTAGCACCTGCGGCCGCGCCCAAAAAAGGGATGCCGTCCATGGCTTCCGGCACCGGTACCCCCGCTAGCGATAAAACTGTTGGGCCAAAATCGGCGAATACCACGTATTCTTCCGCCCAACTGCCCGCGGGATGTGGAGCCAACTGCTGGTAGGCCTCCGGCACGTAAACCACCAGCGGCACGCGTAATCCACTTTCGAAAAGGTAGCCCTTACTACGGGGTAACTCGGCAAAGTTCATCGTCCCGCAATCGAGCGTGCACAGCTCGGGCCGGCAGTCGAGCACATGGGCGACGCGCTCGGCCGCCGCGATCAGATCCGTGCCATTGCCCAGCGGCAGCGGCGCGTCGGGCGGGCCCGTGATGATGTCGCCGCCCATGCCCGCGGTCAGGTTCAGCACACAATCCACATCGGCATCGCGGATCCGCTCGGTCAGGTCGCGGTAAAGCGCAGGGTCGCGCGCCGGCGCACCGGTTTCGGGGTCGCGGACCTGGCAGTGGACCACCGCCGCCCCGGCCCGCGCCGCGTCGATTGCCGATGCCGCAATCGCCTCGGGCGACCGGGGAACATGCGGCGAGCGGTCCTGTGTGCCGCCGGATCCGGTGACAGCACAGGTGATGAAAACCTCGCGGTTCATGGCAAGCGGCATCTCATCCCTCCGATTTCACTGGGTTGTCGTGGCAGGTCAAAGACCGCTCTGCCAGTCCGAAAGCGGCG
>JBCDGT010000426.1:0-4230 GCA_038750915.1 Bacteroidota bacterium | reverse complement strand
GTCGGGGTGGGTGCGGGTGCGGTGAACGAGCGCGGCAATATAATCGAGGAGCTCATCGCGGATGAATATCTTTTCGACCAGGGCACGATACTTAGCAACTTGCTGACGCGTGAAAACGGCTTGGGCCTCTTCCTGTTGTGACTGCCGAAAGTCGCTTCTAAATCGATATAAGATTTCCTTTTCTTCCTCTTGGTTAGGGTAATCGATAATGATCCGTACTAGGAACCGGTCAAGCTGTGCCTCGGGTAATCGGTAGGTCCCCTCTTGCTCAATGGGATTTTGGGTAGCAATCACAAAGAAAGGATCTTCCATCGCGTAGGTATTCCCGTCTACGGTGATCTGTTGTTCGGCCATTACCTCAAAAAGTGCAGCTTGCGTTTTAGCAGGGGCCCGGTTGATTTCATCGATCAGGACGATATTACTGAAAACGGGACCTTTGGTAAACTCAAATTTGGATTGCGCCATATTGAAGACTGTGGTACCCGTTACGTCACTTGGCATCAAATCTGGCGTAAACTGGATGCGACTGTAATCAGCGGCAATCGTCTTGGCTAGAAGTTTGGCCGTAAGGGTTTTTGCAATTCCAGGCACCCCCTCTACCAGTACATGACCACCGGCCAGTAGGGAGGCGATCAGGAGGTCAATAAAATCTTTTTGCCCGACAATTAATTTTCCAATTTCAGACCTTACTGCAACGGCGGCATCTCGCAGTTCGTCGAGGTTGATCCGGTCCGCAGGGGCCAGGGTACTGGCTATTTCCGGTTGAGGAAGTTCTTCAGGAATCAGTTCGCCCATGCTGCCCTCCGGAACCGGAGTCTCCTCTGCTGGCGAATCAGGAGCAGTAGGCTGCTTTTTGGGGCCGAGCGGATTGTCGTTTTCTTCGTGCATGGGTGTCAATTATTGAAGGGGTTAAGGTAGGAATTTTCTCTTTGCTCCTCGCTACTCAGATGATGGAACTACAAACGATACAAAGGCTCAATGGCCCGATAAAACCGGAGTAGCTCCGATTCTTCCAGTTCGCTTTTTTTCTGTACGATCCGAATCTCGATTAAGGCTTGGCGGACAATTTCCTCCGGCGCACCAACCAATTCCGCCAAGTTTTCGGGCGGCGCTTCTCCCTCCTTCCATTTAATACCAAAACGATCTTGCAAGAAGAACCGTAAGCTAGCCAGCTCCTGAGTAGCCAGTACGGCGTGATTACCTTTCTGAAACACTAGCCGGCTTAAGGTGTCGATGAATCTTTTACTCGAATTTTCTCGCCGGTTGATCACCGGAATGATGCGCTGGCGGCGTTTGCCCCGGAAAATGACGAAGAGTAGTGCCGTGAAAATCAAGGTGTACCAGGCTAGGGCAAGCGGGCCTTGCTCTTGGATATAACTGAGGGCCTCATTTCCGGTAAGTAAGTTCCGTCCCCCGCTGTAACCGCGTCCCTGTCGTTGGCTATTACGTTGTGTTCGCTGGCGGGCTACGGATGGCGGCACCCTACTTCCTTCATCCCAAAAAACGGGGCCTTCACCAAGTACTGCAAGGGCCTCCTTTGCGTAAGCCCCCCCATCCTGAATGGTATCAACCAAGTAGTAATTCGTAAAGTAAATTGGATGGGAATTAAAGTAAAAGTTGCCTTCGCCGTAGTTAAGCCGCACGAAGTTGGTGTACACCTCGTCCAGTGTGCCGATGGCTTCGTTATCGAATTCCGGATCGCAGAGGTAGGTCTCCGGAATGTAGTAGGTCATTCGGTTGACCGGTTCGAAGTACCGAATGTTCACCAGCTCAAAAGTGCCGGTATCACTCTGGATACCCAAGTGTACAGTGTCCGCATCAACGAAAGCCACCCCATCGTAGCCATAAGCATTGTAGGGGTCATCCGGATCGTAGTAATCCGTATAATCGTATAAGCACTCTTCGCCGAAAAGAATGCTTGCCAATTCCTCGGGCAGTTGATAGGCAGCAATAAAAGCTGTATTCCCTTGCTCGACAAAATTTAGTAGATCCGTAATCGCTTGTTCATCGTAAAAAGCATAATTCCCTACAAAGACGTAGTTCTGGTGCTCTGCGAAAGTATCCCGGAGTGGGACCAAGCTATCCCCTAGTACCTGAAGCCCTTCGGGACGTGCCTTCAATAATTCGTGGAGTACGTACAAGTCAAAGGGATGGTCATCATCAATGCGATAAGTTTCCGACCAATTCCAACCACAGTGTTGAAAAGAGAGTACCCCGAGAGCTAGCACTCCCCAACTGAGCAAGCGCTTAAACATAGTCCTCGGATTTAGTGTCAGCCTTGATCTGCTGGCTTAGCACGTTAAATTTGCGCTGCACCAAGCGGTAACTTAAGCGGTCAATTGTGTATTTACCGAACCAATAACGTTCGTAATCGGCGGTAACGTCTCGAAAATCATTAAGGTAGCTAGTGCTACTCAATTGACCTTGATAGTCCCGGTTACTGAAATCGCGCCGGTACTTGATCAGTTCAGCGTCTTGGAGCTCCTTTAATAGTTGGATGTAAAGTAAACGGACCGCAATATCAAATTGCCCGGCATTCTCCGCTCGCTGCAATAAACTTAAGGAAACCCCATCTGCAACGAGGCGCTCCTCCTCGATGTCTTCAATGTTTATGGCTTCCTCCTCTTCTCCGTCGCCTCGAGTACGTTTACGCATTTCCACGTCGCCAAGGACTCGGTAAATCAAAAAACCAAATACCAATAATAAAACAACGAAGATGAAAATAGATGCTTCCTGAGAAAGGTTAAGGTCCCACTTGATGTCCCAAGGTTCTTCTATCTCCTCTGCTTCCTCCTCTTCTTTTTCAGGGGCTTCGTAAACAACCTCTTGCCGTAATTCATCGTATCGCTCTTCGGGAAAAACCGGACTTTTCTCTTCCTGGGCCGAAAGGCTGCTGGCTAGAATTAGCAAGCACGCCAAACACCCCCAACTATGAGCCACTGCCCTCCTCCACCAAGTGATAGAGGGCATGAAGTAGATATTGCTAGCAAGAGTGTGAAGGGCCATAGGAGGAGCACAAGATAGGAAGGAAGTGGTTTTTTAGACACCAAAAAACCCTACTACGCCCCAAAATTCAGGTTTTATGGGAAGTACACATACCAAATGCCAAAATTTTCGCATTATTGCCTTGGATTTTTCCAATAAAAACCGCTTGTTCCGCCTCTCATGGGATAAGCATAAAAACCTCACCCTTATGAGCAAGTTTGACGAAAAACTAGCTACGTACGAAGCCGCCCTCAAAAAAATTGATTCTTCAGCAGACATGGAATTGCTGCGTAAGATCACCAAAGGCCTCGGCCCTTCTATTTACAACAATGACAGCAATAAGGTCGCCTGCAGCCAGAAGTCTGAGCTGGAGCGTGTTAATACCAACTTCTGCCAGAAGAAACTCGGCGTTAGTGCCGATAAAGGCGAGGCCGCAGTTGCTGCCGCCTGCGAAAAGTACTCCGAGCGTACCAAGCACCGTGCCGTTTTCTACTACATCGTGGTAAAAGACCTCGGTAAGGAAAGCGTTTACGCTTAAGCAATAGAGCGTCTTAGACACTCCCACAGCGTAATTGGCCCACTAGAGCATCGTTCTAGTGGGCCATTCGTTTTTGGCGCGGCCGCAGGTGGTCACTGAGCTCGCCAAACGTGTGCAAGGTGTAGGAAGCGGAGCTAGGAACTGGAAGTTGGACGGTCTACGGCCTCCTAGGAGCGCGCAGTGCGTCCCTGTTCCTAACAGTGATAGCGTCTAAAAGGCCACTAGGCCGTCTAGTTTCCCTTAGTCAAACTGAAACAGTTGGTAGTGATCAATGGTCCGTAAAAGTTGCTCCGCTAAATTTTCCGTTTCGTTAAAACCCAATTCTTCCAAGCCCGCCGCCCAGCGTCGGTAATCCGTTTCCCCAAACTGTAGTAAAGGGCTGAACTTACCGGAAGTAACGTATAGACTGTGATCACGGAAACTCGTCCAAGCCGATTCATAAGAGCGGATACACCGCCCTTTCGCCCGGGCCGTTGGCCCGGGCCAATCTTCTCCACAGCTAAGGCTGAAAAAACTCTGGTAACGAACCGCAGCATCTGTTTTCCCCGCCCGCGCGTGGAGCAGGGCACTAGCCAGTGTAATACTTGGTGGGATGCCAAATTTATCTTGTTCAGCTTGGGCTACATTGCTGAAACGACGGAGGAAAGCTGCTACTTCTCGGTCTTCCACCCGCGTAAGCTGGTCGTAAAAACTTAGTTCATTTCCCC
>JBCDGT010000425.1:0-4231 GCA_038750915.1 Bacteroidota bacterium | reverse complement strand
TTTTCGCGACATCTTGGCTTCGGAGCGGATTAGTAGTCCGGGCTCCGTGATCCGCTACCGGCCTGCCATCAGCCCTGCCGATAGCACCACTTACTACTGGCGGATTAGCCCAGACACCACCTTCACCGAAGGTGCCGGCTTCATCTGGAGCGAAAGCTCCTTTACCTGGTTAGCCGATCGTACCGTCGATCAAATAGGTTGGGCCATGGCGGACCCCGGACAAACCATTGCCGGAGAATTCGTCAATATCCTTGGCGATTCCCTGGAAGAAAATTGGAACTTCCGCCAGACGGTAACCGATTTTAAAATTACCAATGCCGTATTCCGCGACGCCCTGATGCCGCGCTACGAATGGAACGGCTTAACCTACCGAACCCAATTTCCCTGGCACACCCGTTCAGGGCTCCAACTCACGGTAATCGACAGTATTGATAACGAACGCTGGGACTTTAACCCCGGGGGTGGGCTCTACGGAACCACCCCGCGGAGTAGTGGTGATGTTTTCAGCTTCGATACCCGAACACCTACGGGCCGGAAAGCCCTAATGGACTTCATCGAAAACGAAATTGACCTAGGTAAATACGTAGCCCTCTACAGTGCGCAAAGGGGGAGCAGTATCGAATACGTCAACGATGGTTGGCTCGAAGATGAATCGACCTATGGACAAACTCTTTTCGACGTCCTTGAACGAGAAGGAGCCCTAGAAATAAGAGACTTAGCCACCCTTGGATCAGTCCCCTACAATTTCGTATTTCAAAAAGGCATTGGCCGCGTTACCGAAGACGTCGCCGCGAGCCAGACCGACACGATCGTGACCTTGGCCACCATCCGCAAGAACTGGCCGGAGGGCACCTGGCGCAGCGAATCGATCGGGCCAGCCACCCAGTGGAACAGTATTTCTACACGCTTCGATGCTGGGGCCGTCAGTGCTTCCGATAGCTGCCGCCTCCTTATTTCGGGAGCCGCTACTCAACGAGGGGAACGAACGCTAATCGAAGAATCGGTGCTCCCCATTTCCGCCACGCTCGCTTCTACGCTTGATATTTCCGCCATTTCACCAATGACCTACCCCTTCCTATGGGTAGAGCTACAACTATTCGACGCTGCGGAAAGGACCGTTCCCACGCTGCGCCATCTTTACGTGGACTTCGCAGGAATTGGCGATGTGACCATCAACCCCAATCTCGAATACGCCGCCCAAGATTCCCTCCAGCGCGGGGAAGTATACCGCTTTACGACCGGCTACGAAAACCTTTCCGCTCAACCGATGGACAGCGTGCTCTTTGAGTTTCAAGCAATTGATGTGGCCAACAACACAACCACCCTCTATCAACGCAAAGCTCCACTGGAAGGAAGAGGGCGAGGTACTGTTAGCTTTGAGCTTCCTACGGACAACAGCACTTCCGACCTGCGCATACAGGTAACCGCTAACCCCAATAACGACCAACCGGAAGAAATTCTTTACAACAACGTCCTAACTACTGGAGTGGGAACCAAAGGCGACCCTATTGCTCCCGACGCCAAATTGTTCTTTGATGGCCAGGAGATCCGAGATCGGGACCTAGTCAGTAGTGAGCCAGAAATTCTTCTCCGCCTTCGGGATAATGATCCGCAACTATTACTGAACGATACCATTGGGATGAACATCGAACTGGAATACCCCAGTGGAAACCGAGAAAGAATTTATCTCGGAGATGAACGAATTGAATTCATACCTGCGACAAGTACGGACAACGAAGCCCGGGTATTTTTCCGACCGACGCTTACCGAAAACGGCCTTTACAAAATCAACATCGAAGCCCAAGACCGCAGCGGCAACGCCGCTGGCCGTTTGGCCCTCCAGCAGGAATTTGAAGTGATTACGGAACAGCAAGTAGCTAACGTCCTCACCTATCCCAATCCCTTCTCTACCCAGACCCACTTCGTCTATACCCTGACGGGCAACCAACTACCAGAGATGTTCCGAATTCAGATTATGACCGTCTCTGGTCGCGTTGTCCGCGACATTGACCTATTGGCCGTAGAGAACTTAAAAATCGGCACTCACCGCACTAATTTCACCTGGGACGGAACGGATGAATACGGGGATATGCTGGCCAACGGCGTCTACCTCTACCGAGTGATCACCCGCAATAACGAAGGTGGTGAACTGGATCAGTACGATAATGGGACAGACCAATTCTTCGCCAATAAGCTAGGCAAAGTGGTGATCCTGCGCTAAAGTGGTCACTGAGCAGAATAAGTCTTCTTTGGTAACGGTCGCTATCTGCACCTACCAGCGCCCGGCCCTATTGGAGCGTTGCTTAAAAAGCCTAGTTGACCAACAAGTGGCCGATGGCAGTTTTACCATCTTAGTGGTAGATAATGCCGGGCAGAAGGAAGTACGGCGGTTAGCGGAGAACCATCAAGCCCTCTACGTACACGAAGCAAAAATAGGATTGAGTGCCGCCCGCAATCGTGCCCTAGCGGAAACTTCTACAACTTGGATTTTCTACTTGGACGATGATGCGATCACTTACCCTGATTTAGTAAAAAACTTCCTCGAATTAGTCAAGAAAAGTGCACACATATCTGCTATTGGTGGAAGATTCGAACATTACTTTGCCTCCCCTCCCCCTCCTTGGCTATTACGGTATTATGATACGGACGTCCGACCATCAGAGCGTACAAGTTTAGTAATCCTCCAAGACCATGAGTACCTGCTTGGTGGCATCATGGCCTTCAAAGCCGATCTACTCAAAAAAATAGCCGGCTTTCGGGAAGACTTGGGCATGAAAGGCCAAGACAACGGCTACGGGGAAGAAAATGAGCTACAAGACCGCCTCCGCCAGCAAGGAACCAACATTTATTATTCGCCTAAGCTAGCCATGAAACACCTGGTGCACCCCCGCAAGCTAAGTATTGACGGGCAGGTAGCTATGGCCTACGCCCACGGGCGGGACCAAGCGAAGGTAGATTCCACAACCGCCAATTCGCCCTTGCGCTTAGTTTGGGAGTATTTAAAAATCTGGCAGTTCACTATTCCCCTAGAAATACTACGGGTAGTCTTTAAGCCTGACTATTTTTGGCAGAATGGGGTAATTAGCGTACGCAGCAAAATGGCTTTTGCCAGAGGAAAATATGGGCGCATCCACCCATAAAGCCTATTTTGCCATCGTGCTCGTATCCATCATCATACCAGCTTATAACGCAGCATGGTGCCTAGAGCGCGCCGTGCAATCCGCCTTGGAGCAAACGTATCCAACTACCGAAATCATCCTAGTGGACAATTGTTCCAGCGATGGTACTCCGAGCATTATAGAACGGTACGCTACCTCCTATCCTGAGCGGGTAATGGCAGCTTACTGCGCCACTCCGGGAGCGAGTGCCGCCCGCAACCAGGGGCTCCGCCTAGCCCGGGGAGAATGGGTACAGTTCCTTGATGCGGACGACACCCTGCAAACAAGTAAAATCGACCACCAAATCAAGGAGTTAAAGCCCGGTGTACGGTGGATCATCGGGGGCTACTGCAATCTATTTCCCGATGGTAAACGCACCATCAATCTCCCTAACGAAGATCCCTGGCGGGGTCTGGTTTTTCAGTACCGAATCGGTAATACCTCCGCCAACCTATTCCATCGCAACGCGATCAGAGCAATAAAAGGCTGGCGAGAAGACCTCCAAATGGAAGAGGACCCCGATCTCCACTTCCGTTTACTCCAGGCTAAAACGCCCTACCAATTCGTGCCAGAGCCATTGGCCAATTACCATCACTACCCGTCCAAAAACCGCTTATCCCAACGGAATTTAGCGGAAGGCAACTTACGGCACCTAGAGTTAATTCTGGCGGTAAACGAATATCTCCGGGCAGCGCGTCGCGATTACTGGCAAAACCACAAAGCCTACTTCCTCGGCGCTGCACTACGAAGTATCCGTATCCTGGCTACTTATGATCTTGGCAAGGCCACCGAGGCCTTCCAAAGGTTACGGGCAGATCCAGCCTCCGAATGGGGGCAGACAGACTATGAGTTGGTTCCCCAATTGTATCAAATCGCCTACCCTATCTTTGGCTTTGCGGCGACAGAACGGCTGCGGAGAATCATCGCTGGCATCCTGCCCACTTCGCTCAAGCAATTACTCAAGCCTACTGCGCAGTGAGCCACCGACCGCATAAACCTTTAACGACCAAGATTCGCCACTACGCCGAGGATGTCCGCACCAGTATCACTAAGCGGAAGGACCTACGGCGGTA
>JBCDGT010000424.1:0-4240 GCA_038750915.1 Bacteroidota bacterium | reverse complement strand
GGCGAGTTATAGTACTAACAATTTCTTTAAGGTCAATTACGAAGGAGAGTTTAACCACGCATTTAGCCGGCGGAAGGACTTGCTGCTCGATGCTTATTACTTCTCCGATGGTTACGTAGCTAACTTTTTCGGTATTGGTAACGAAGCGCCGGGGCAGCCGGAAGAAGGAGAAATAGAAGGCCTGGATGATGATGACATCCTGGAATTTAACCGGGCTCGCCGACGGGAAATCCTGATTAATCCGATGCTGCGTATCCGGGGGAAACGTAACCGCTTCAATATTGCCATCGGTCCCTTTTTTCATTCTTTTGATCTGGACGATGAGACGCCGGATTACGCCCTGATCCTGAATACGCCGGGAATTCAACAAAGGGTATTTGACAATCAGCCCTTCGCCGGAATCCGGGCCAGCTTGAGCTCTAATAATATAGCTTTACCGGTCCTCTCCGATAATGGCCTTAAGTACGATCTTTTCGCCAAGCAGAGCTGGAACCTGAACGAAGACCGCTCTACCTTTAAATATGGCGGTAACGTTAGCGTTTATCGGATGCTGACCAAGGCCATCAACGTCGCTACGCGTATTGGCTTTGAGCACAATGATGGCCAACCGGAATATTACCAATTGGCTTCTATGGGCGGACGGACCAATTACCGGGCGGCTCGTTCCGAACGCTACCGTGGTAACACGCTCTTTTACCAAAATATTGACCTGCGCTTGATGGGCTTCGGTTTTGGTAAAGGGGAAACTCCCACCGTAGGGGGCTTTATTCTCGGCCTCGATTACGGCCGCGTCTGGCTAGACGGCGAGGATAGCGACGTTTGGCACGTAGGCTATGGCGGAGGTGTTTGGTTGGCTCCCTTGGGTGCTACCATCATCAGTCTTACCTACTTTCAAGATGATGAGGACCAGCGGATCGCCTTTGCAGCTGGCTGGCCTTTCTAAATGTACCCAATGAGTTTACTTGATCGACCCAATTTATTGTCCTTTTTAATCCTCGGCTTCGTTGTTTTAGTCGCCGGTGGATACGGTATTGTTACCTACACCCAGCGCCCGGACTTAACGCATTTTTACGTCGACCCAGATTATGGTTTCGCTTTTGACTTTAGCCGACCCGATAGAATTGTAGACCTACCTAAAAACCTTCAAGAAATAAGCGGTCTGGCCCCCTGGTATCAAGACAATGAAGTGGTAGCAGTGCAGGATGAAGACGGAGAGCTTTTTGTGATCAATACCCTAAATGGTAAAGTGACCAAATCTTTCAAATTTGGTAAAGACCGTGATTACGAAGGCATCGAAAGAATACAAGACAGCCTTTATGTACTAGAACGGGATGGGGATATCCATCAACTCGTTTACCGTGAGGGAGTCGCAGAATTCGATGCCGACAAAATGGAAACCAGTTTTGGTTACCGTAATGATACGGAGGGCATTGGTTACGACTTCCGTAAGCACCAATTATTGATTGTACCAAAAGAGCAGGAGCTTAATCCACTAAATGCTGATGATTCGCGTAGAGGGGTCTATAGTTATGATCTTAGCGCCAACGCCCTCGACCCAGCGCCAGCTTACTTCATCGATGAATTTGAAGTAGGGGATGCGGTGTACAAAACACCTAAGCGTTATCACCTAAAACCAAGCGGAGTTGCCGTCGATCCGATCACTGGAGATATTTATGTTATTGCCTCGGTAGGCAAAATACTGGTGGTGATCAACCGAGAAAGTGAGATCAAACACATCGAGCTTTTGCAAGAAGATATCTTCACTCAACCTGAGGGTATTACCTTCGATGCACAAGGAAACTTATTCATTAGTAGCGAAGGAAGGGGAGGAAAGGCTAAATTAGCTACGTTTAAACGACAGGAACCTGCGGAATGAGAACCCATACACTATGAGCAAGGTCAAAGAAAAAAGCACGGAAGTAAGTATCGGAAAAGAGGAAGGGAAAGCGCTAGCTAAACAAGCGGCGGTGTACGTGAAGAGCCGTTTCAATGCGTCGTTACCACCGCAGTATCTATTTCACAATTTTGCTTACGCAGAAGAGGTCGCCGAGCAAGCAGAGGAATTGGCTGCCGCCGCGGGAACACCTGATGAAACGCGCTACCTGCTTACCATCGCCGGATATTTTTACCCACTGGGCTACGTTGAAGGTCAGGATAAGCTGGCCGAAAGGTCGGCTTTTGCCCTGGAGCAATGGGCGAAAAAAGAGGGCATTTCCCTCGAAACGCCGGAAGGCAATGCCGCTGATTGGCTCAGGGCAGTTCCCAAAGCCAAAGAGGCCGATCCTCTGCCGGTACGTCTCTTGCACGATGCCGTTTGGAGCTGGCTGGGCCGCAAACGTTGTGATCGCCGCGCAGACCTCTTGCTAGTGGAAAGGGAGGCCATCGAGAACGAAACTTGCGACCCCATTGAGTTTGGGGAAGAAATGCGGGATTTACTCCTAAACTTCCAGTACCTCACCCTGGTAGGTAAAGAAGCTTTTGACAGCCGTCGGCGTAAGAACGTGAGCTCCCGGCAAAGTGCTAATTATAAAATACAGGAACAAGAAGTCAAGGCGAAGACCGGCAAGAATTTTGGCCGCGGTATCGATACCATGTACCGAACGGCTTTCCGGAACCACATTAATTTGAGCCGGATTGCCGACGGAAAGGCCAATATGATGATTTCGATTAATACGATCATCCTTTCCATCGTCATTACCATCTCCGGTGCTAGTTTGAGCTTTTTTGAGGATGTCTTTTTTGAAAACCCTGAATTTCTGGTCCCTATTATTAGCCTCCTACTCAGCTCCCTCATTGCAGTCGTATTTGCCGTTTTCTCCGCCAAACCAAGCGTAACGGAATACCGGATTAAAAAACAGAAGTTGATCAAAAGCCCGGAAGCCAGTTTGTTGTATTTCGGTAATTTTCTCAAGCTTGAAAAGTCCGATTTTATTACCTACATGGATACCATGAAAATGGACCAGAACGCGCTCTACGATGATCTGGCTAAAGACCTTTACGATCTTGGCGCGGTCTTGCACCGTAAGTATCTGTTGTTAACGATCAGTTACAATACCTTCGTGGGGGGGTTGGCGCTGGCGGTCATTAGCTTTCTTGTCGTCTATCTACTCAACTTTTTCCGCTAGCGAAGCCTTATTTACCCATGCTTCCACACGTTACTAACCGTCGTTCGATCTTTCCCCAATTTTTTACTGACAAACCCGTTGACCGGGGAGTCGTAAGCGCGTTGTTAGACGCCGCTAACCAAGCCCCTAGCCACCGGAAAACCGAACCCTGGCGTTTCCGAGTATACAGCGGAGCGGGTAAGTCCCGCTTATTAAAAACGATGGAAGAAGTCTATAATGCGGCGCGGCCGCAGGTGCCTTGGGATGATAAATTAGCCAAGAAATTCGGCACCAAGGTGCAGCAGTCGCCCGTTGTACTGGCCATATTTCTCCATCGGGACCCCGCCGAGAGTGTGCCAGAATGGGAAGAGATTGCCGCCGTTGGTTGTGCGGTACAGAACCTCTGGACGAGCCTGGCCAGTTTTAATTTGGGCGGCTATTGGTCCAGCCCTGGTTTTCTCTGCGGAGACTACGGGCAGTGGCCTGGTGCCGCCGATAATGAACGCTGCCTAGGCCTCTTCTACCTCGGCTACTACGATGCGCCCGAACTACCGCGGCCCCGTGGCGATTGGCGTGAAAAAGTAAGCTGGATCACTGAGTAAAAGATCACCTTCCCCTAAATTTCGCCCATCGCCCATGCGTCCTTCACTTTTCGACATTGATACCGCTCTATTGACTAACCGCTGCGTGGTGCGCCGGTTTCGCGAAAACGAAGGGGCTCGTTTTAAAGAGCTCATCTTTGCTAACCGAGACTACCTTCAGGATCACTTTCCCATGTTAGTTGCCGAGGTAGCCGTCTCCGACGATACTGCCGAAACCTTTCTGCGGCAGCGGATCGCTGGCTGGTTGCTGCAGCAAGACTACGCCTTAGGCATCTGGCTCAACGAAACCACCGAGCTGATTGGTTACGTCCACCTCTTTGAACTTAACTGGGAGGTTCCCTCCGCAGAAATCAGCTTCTGGATTGATCGGGAGCTTGTCAAAAAAGGGCTGATGACGGAGGTGCTGGCCCGGGTCATTCGCTTCGGTTTCAAACAACTGGAACTGGAAAAGATTTACCTCCGCACCTTATCGGATAACTATGCCAGTCAGCGCCTCGCCCGGCGCGTTGGCTTCAGCCGGGAGGGAGACCTGCG
>JBCDGT010000423.1:0-4244 GCA_038750915.1 Bacteroidota bacterium | reverse complement strand
TGGTAGACATCGCAATGCGCACCTCCGCCGCCGCCGTTAATTTACCCCTCTACCAACACTATTCCGAAAGTGGTAATTACGCGAATGATCCCACCCTGATTGCGCTCTCCTTTTGCCTGAACCGACAAAAAGCCCTGGAGGCAGGAGCAAGCGAGTTACCCGATAATGCTCTGGGACTCGGGGCCGATCCTAACGACATTCGTTTTCTTTCCCTGGGGTGCGGATCTGATGGGAGTTCCTTCGTTCCCCGCAAAAAAATCGGAAAAGGGAAATGGGGTCTGATCAAATGGATGGGGCGACTGATTAGCCTGGTGATCCATACTAACATGGTGTCCAACCAGTACTACATGCAACAGTTTTTGGATGAGAAACAATATTACCGCCTCGATGCTTACTACCGAGCGGACGACGCTCCGGCGGTACTCAAAGACAAGAAATTAGCCATTGACGTGACGGACCAAGAGCAACTGGCAGCCATCCGCTCCTTTGCCGAAACCACTTTTATGAAGCATCGGGAGGCCTTAACCACTTTTTTAGAGATCTGATCATTATTGGAGTAATGTCCTCCGCCCTTCTCCACGACCTCCGCAGCTCCGCGTGAAAACACCCCCCCAGCGGATTTCGTAGCTCTGCCCGAGAAAAATTACCTTCGTCGGTACTAAGCAAAATGTATATGTACCGAATTGACCCGAACCTCTCAAAAGCGGAAACGCTTCCCGCAGATTTTTACCATAATCCTGTCGCTTGGGAGGCTGCCAAAGAGAAAATTTTTGCCCGTAGTTGGCAATTTCTCGGTGATGAGCAATTGCTTTTTGCTGGCCCGGAAAACCTTTATCCGCTAGATTTACTTCCTGGTTACATTGATGAGCCACTTTTGCTCTCGCGGGTGAAGGAGGAGGTTAAATGTCTCTCGAACGTATGTACCCACCGGGGCATGTTATTGGCCCAGCACCCGCAAAAGGCCAGAAAAATTACCTGTGAGTACCACGGCCGCCGGTTTGGATTAGATGGGACTTTCGAGTTCATGCCCGAGTTTAAGACGGCCGAAGATTTTCCCCGCCCCTGCGAGCACCTAGCCGAAATTCCCCTGCGTAAATGGCGTCAATTTCTTTTTACCTCCTTAGCTCCTCAACAAGACTTTGATGCCCTGGTAGCAGAATTGGAAAAACGGCTTTATTTCCTTGACCTAGAAAATATGACCTATCGCCCGCAACTGGGGAAGGTCTATAATGTATCTGCCCACTGGGCCCTGTACTTGGATAATTACATGGAAGGGTTTCACGTGCCTTTTGTCCACAACGATCTTGGTGCTTTACTGGATTATGGCTCCTATAAAACGGAGTGCGACGAGCAAAGTATTATTCAAATTGGCTACGCCAGTAAAGGAGATTTCACCTTCGATCTACCCCCTGGACATCCGGATTACGGACGTGACGTAACGGCTTATTACCTGTGGGCCTTCCCGAATTTCATGTTGAACGTTTACCCCTGGGGCGTTCAGTATAACATCGTGCGGCCTTTGACGCCAACGTTTACAAAAGTGGAGTTCATCTGGTACGTACACGATCAAAAAACCTTCGATCTGATGAACGGCGCCCAATTGGCAGAAAAGACGGAGCGGGAAGATGAATTTGTCGTGGAGGCTGTGCAGCGGGGCTTACGCTCTCGTTTCTATCCTGGTGGCCGATTCTCCCCAAAGCGGGAAAACGGGGTGCACCGGTTGCATCAGCTGTTGGCGCAGTCGTTGGCTAAGGACTAGGAATTGGGAGCTATATTTCCCAGTTCCCATTACTTCTTCCACAACTTTCCCGTTACAACCTGCTGTAATACCCCTTCCCGATAATGACGACTTAAGGGAATACGGTGGGGCCCGATTACAATTTCGTGGGCTTCGATGCTGTCAATTTTATCGAGTGCAACGAGGTAGGATTTGTGTACACGGGCAAAGCGGCGTTCTTGGAGTTGTTCCTCGACGTTTTTTAGGAATAGCAATGTAAGATATTTCCCCCCCGTAGTATGAATGCTCACATAATTGTGCATGGCCTGGACAAAAAGAATTTCGTTGTATTTTACACGCTCGTAGCGCTGCTCGCACTTAACGTAAAAAGAATCCTCAGATAGTGCTGGCTGGCGGTGATTGGCCGGTTGCTGGCGGCGGAGAAATTTTTGAACCGACTGAAAGAAACGATTGAAAGTGATCGGTTTGAGTAGGTAATCGACTACATCTAAGGAGAAGCCTTCAAGGGCATAGCCCGGGAAGGCGGTCGCAAGGATAACCGGGGGGATTTGCTGGCCCTGTCGGATGAAGTCCAAACCGTTCATTTTTGGCATTTGAATGTCGAGAAAGAGGAGGTCAGCAGCTTGTTGGTTGAGTTTGGCCGTGAGCTCCAAGGGGTTACTAGCGGTACCAACGGTTTCGAGGAAGTCGATTTCTCGCACGTAGTTTTCCAGGCACTCGCGGGCTAGGGGTTCGTCGTCGACGATAATGCAGCGGTATTTAGGTGGTTTCATGAGTACGGAGTAGAGACTAATGCGGAGGCTGGAGTAATCGACTCAGTGGAAGAAAGGAGTACAAGCTTAAGGCACAATTCACTGCGGTAGTACCCTTCCCGTGCTTGCTGCCGCAAGCTGTAGCCGCCGGGATAAAGTAAATTGAGGCGGCGGACGACGTTCTTCAGGCCGATGCCCCCAGGAGTAGTATGCTGATTGTTTGTGGTAGTTTCAGTGGTGTTTTCGACGGTAAGGCACAATTGCTGAGAGGAGAAAGTAAGGTGGATCGAAACCTGGTTGTTCTGCTCCGGACCGTGGCTGACGTGCTTGAAGGCATTTTCTACAAAGGGGAGCAGTAGAAAAGGAGCGATGGATAAGTTTCCTTCTTGGGGGCGTTCAATTTGGTAGTGGAGATCTACGTCGAGGTCTTGGCGCAAGGTTTCCAGTTCAATGAAGCGCTCCAAATAATTGATCTCCTTTTCCAGAGAGATCCTGGTCTCGTTACACTCGTACAACTGGTAGCGAAGCAGGTGAGAGAATTTAGCCAGGGATTCAGAAGCCCGGTCCGGGTTTTTGTGGATTAACACAAAAATGGAGTTGATGGTATTAAAGAGAAAATGGGGGCTTAGTTGAGATTTCAGAAACTGCAATTCCATGGCCAGTTTCTCCTTTTCGAGGAGTTGCTGACGCTCGCGGGCCTCCAAGTAATTTTTGGCTAGTTTAATACTCATGGCCAGGGTCATACTGGCGATGGTGGAGAAGAGGGCGTTTTTGGTGAAAAAGTGCCAGAACGCGTTGGTGGGAACCTCGAAAACTTTGTTGAGGGGCCGGCCGTCTAGCCATGCCGTCAGGTAGTATCCGCTGACGATGATGGCCGCCGTCACCAGGATGGTCATCCCCAGGGAAAGGAGGTAAGTAGAGTACTTTTTTCGCTCCAATAGGCGGGGCATCAAGAAGTACAAATTAAAGTAAACACCGACGGCTTGCCAAAGGACGTAGGAGAGATACTTAACTACATAGACGGAAGAAAGTACGGATAAGGCCTCCGTGGCACTATCCATCCCATTGGCCCACCAGACGAAATGGTAGACCAACCAAAACGGGAGATGGTAGAGCTTATAGCGGTAGAACCAGTGTTGGCGGAAGGTCGCGGAAAGCAAGAGTCAGGATGGTTAATCATCAAATTTACGGCATTTCATAAGAGGTAGGGCTGGTAGTTGCTGAACGGTGATGCCTAAGTGCTCAACGGACAGTAAGAATCAATAAGCCGGAAAATGTACCCTTAAGTGAGGATAAAAATCACTTCAGCACTTTGTTAGGGGCGTACGGCAATTACGGACTTGGGCGGGGAGCAGCGCCGCTTTCTTTGTGGGGTAAGAATTATAACCCACATAGCAACCACCATGCCTACCTATCTGAAACTACCTCTGGCAAAGCAAGGATATTTTTTCACTTTAGTAACCATTGTCTTCTTTTCGTTTTCTGCTCCGCTCTCCGCCCAAATTAGCGGACGCATTATGGCGGAGGACGGTGAGCCGGTTGCCTTCGCCAATGTGTTGTTGCTCAGGGCTGCCGATACTTCCTTCGTTGCGGGTTCGAATTCGGCCGAAGACGGTACCTTTCATTTACCCTCTCCGGGAAACGGAGACTATTTTTTGCAGGCCAGTCGTTTAGGCTTTTTGGCGGCGGACGGCACCGTTTTTACCCTCAACTTGGAGCAAAATAAGTGGGAGGAACCAGATTTACTATTGCGC
>JBCDGT010000422.1:0-4245 GCA_038750915.1 Bacteroidota bacterium | reverse complement strand
GTTCTGCTCGGCATTCCTTCCGTGATTTTGGCAGGGCCACTCTTAGCCAAAACGCTGCGAAATATGCCACAAACCGAGGGCGCGCTGAGTTT
Source organism: Bacteroidota bacterium (assembly GCA_038750915.1). Taxonomy (GTDB): domain Bacteria; phylum Bacteroidota; class Bacteroidia; order Chitinophagales; family Saprospiraceae; genus Neolewinella. The sequence continues at coordinate 4,153 of JBCDGT010000422.1, read as the reverse complement.
TGAAGCAACCAAGTTACCCGAGGCCCTCCCCAGCTTTGGTTCTAGTGTGTTGTGTGCTTTGCTGCCCGTATTTCTATTGGGCGCCGGTGCGCTGGTGCAAAGTTTGGTTGGCGGAGCCGAGGGCAGTGACCCTGGTTGGGTCGGATTGCTGACAAACGCTACCGTTGCCCTCCTGATTGGCGTGGTAATAGCCATTGTTTGGCTAGGGCGGCAGACGGGACAAAGTTTCGGCTACCTTATGAGTCGGGTAGGTAAATGGCTGGCACCAATGGCTGCCGTCATCCTCATCATCGCGGGTGGTGGTGCCTTCAAGCAGGTGCTGGTTGACAGTGGGACTAGTGACTACATCGTTGAAGTACTCCAAGGCTTCAATGCCCACCCTATCCTGATTGCCTGGCTGATTGCGGCTGCCTTACGCATCACCCTCGGCTCAGCGACCGTAGCCGCTATTACCGCAGCGGGCATCGCCCTTCCGCTGGCACAAGGCGGTGCCGCCAGTCCCGAGTTGCTGGTATTGGCGACTGGAGCAGGATCCCTGACGGCTAGTCACGTAAACGATACTGGTTTCTGGCTCTTTAAGGAGTATTTTGGTCTTACCGTTCCCCAGACTTTACGAAGCTGGACGGTGATGGAAACCATCGTTAGTTTGATCGGCCTGGTGGGATGTTTAGGCTTATCTGCGCTAATTTAGATCACTAAGTATAAGTGCGTTTACGGTACAGTTACTTATTGGCATGGTGCTCCCTCAATCACATCCGTTACTGTATCCAACCAGGACTCAAAGGTAGCTATGCCACGGAGTGATACCTCAACAAAATCAGGGCCAATTCGGTAAACTACCCCAGTAAAATACTGAACGGGTAGCTGGGTGTAGATTTGTTGTCCACTAAGTGGGCGCCCCTCTGGGGTTGTCGCTTTAAGCCGTAAGCGCTGTACGAAGTGCGCCTTGATGTCATCATAAAATTGAACGGCATCGTATGCAATAATAGAGGCAAAGGGGCCAACAGTAATAACACGTTCGGTGGATACTTGGGTCGACTCCGAGGTAGTTTCACTAAGGCCTTCCGTCGTTGTTTCGGTAAGGGAAGATTCCGTCGTTTGGCCATAACCACTCTCTACCGTTGTAGCGACATTGACACCATAGAAACTTCCTCCAACCGTCAGACTAGCCCGAACATCCCAACTGGCTTGGCGACTAGAGAATAAAGAGATAGTTTCTTCACGAGAGAGCGTAACGGTTTGGGTCCGTGTACGTGATACTCCGATGGTTGTTTGTGTAGTAGCGTTAGCACAATTACGAATACGTTGTTTAAAAGCAAATTCTGTTTGCGCACTAGGCAAAATCGGTGCACTAAGAGTGGTCCCAAGATCATCGACAGACCAAATCAAATCGGCTGCAACAAGGCGCCATTGCGTTTCCTGATCGTTGGGATCCGTAGCTCCAGCTCCTGGTCGGTCGCCATTATCAAAGAGCAATCTACCGGTACCTGATGAGCGAAGATGAAAGAAGCCATCTGAACGTGGTTCAAGAACGAATCGATAATTATTACTTGTTGGCGGGTCATCGAAGTGCTCCCAGCTGATAGCTGTTCGCTGGTCTGGGCCAGAAAAAGCCGTGATGTAGACGGTGCGTCCATTAATCAAGCCGGCCAAATTGTAAACACCCGGTAAACCTGTTGACACAAGACGAAAACGCTGAATAAGCTTACTCGGATCGTAGTTTCGCATACGGGCGGCTAATGCATCACGGGTAGGATCGACTTGTACAACCTTCCCGCTGCTACGTGATTGGAGGAGGTATACAATATCCTCCGAGAAATTCGTAGCAGAAGGTATACGTCGTGGTAAACTGGCAGCTGGCGTTAGTAACCGCCCTGCCGCATCCACGATCTGAGTAGCATTATCCAATCGGGCAATCTCGGTACCATCCTCCGCAAGAAGCTGAACAGTAATAGAAGTACCTTCACGAAGTTGGAACAATTCTTCGGGCGTAAAAGCCGAGCGGGGCCATTGGAAGGTAAGGCCTCCGAGTTGTTCAATAGCAGGAAGGCGGGTGCTGAGATTAGCAAAGCGAGTATCATTAAAGGTAACTTGAATATCTCCTAGCGGCCGGCCAGTAGCTAAGACTTGGCGACCATCTACGATGAAACCTACCGCTCCGGTATCGCTGGGTAATTCGATCAATACACTATCGTCAATTTCCAACATTGGTTCCTCCGGCGGTAGTGGCGATTCATCATCTTCTCCACAGGCAACAATCAGGAAGAGTAATAAAAATGAGAAATACCGTAATGTAAGCATAGTGGAAATTGGAAAGTAAAGCAAATACCTACTGGCCACCCAAGTCTAATGGGTATTTCCAAAACGCTTGATCACCTATCGATGACCTTTAAAAAGTACCAAAAAGTATTAATGGGTCCTCTGCCGGTACGAAGCAAGGGTTTACGCTTACGAACACTATAGAGGAAACACTATACTAGCCCTTCTTCCCGCCCGCTCCTCTACCAAAATTATCCCGTTCAGTTTTTGTGATAATAGCGTGACTAACTCTGAACCAAATCCTCCGTTGGCCGTGCTAGAGTCACCTATGCCATCGTCCGCTACACACAAACGATAAGAATGTTGCGGCAAAACCTCTCCAACAACTTGGACACTACCTGGGCCTCCAGAAGGATAAGCGTGAAGTAGCGCATTCATAAGCCACTCATTTAAAATCATTCCAAGTGCTGCGGCCTTTCCTCCCTCAATAAAGGTACTGGTATTTACCTCAACCACCAGGTTAATGCCATTTGGGAAAAGGGTTCGCAATTGTAGACAAATTTCTCTAAGGTAGGCCGCTATATCTACTTTTCCGTTATTTTGCTGATCGTTTAAAAGCCGTTCGTGAAGATGCCCCATAGCGAGAATGCGACGACGATTGGCTAGTAGTAAGTTTTGCGCGTGCCCAGACTCTCGCAAGGCACCTAGTTGTAACATACTCGCCATGACTTGCAGGTTGTTCTTAACTCTATGATCAATTTCTTGTCGAAGCACCTCATTTTCTCGTTGCTGGTCGGCAAGTGCTTGATTTGTCCGGCGTAGGGTACGATTACCAAGAAAAAGCACAAACACCCCAATGGTAAGTAGCAATATTCCTAATCCCAGTATCAATTGGTTTCTTTGCCGGCGACGTAACTCTGCTGCTTGATGCGCCAATTGGATTTCCTTTGCTTCAGTTTCATACTGAATTTCCAATTCAGCGATTGCGGCGTTTTTGTCTTGTCCTGCCGAGGCCTCCAAAGCTTCAGTATACCAGAGATGGTAAGCGTACGCAGAGTCGTAGCGTTCTAACTGCCAAAAGTTAACCCCCTGATTATAGAGAATGATACGTTCATCGTACTCCAAATCATGTGCTCTAGCAAACGCCAGGGATGTTCGCCATAGAGGCAGGGCCGCACAAAGTGAAGCTGAGTCTTGCCGGATAAGGTAGCTGGTTGCCAACTTGATCCGGGCACGTTGCTTAGGGCCAACTGCCTTAAGTTGCTCTACTTCGCGCAGGTGCCTTTGGGCGTAGATTATTGCGGAATCGGACAATCCAATTCGTTCGTAAACGCTTCCCCTGCGAGATCTCGCCTCTGCCGCTTTTATCGGTGCACCGATTTGTTGATAAAGTAAGGCAGCACGGGCAAAGTGTTCTAAAGCAGCTTCGCTGTACCCCCAGCGACGCAAGTCCGTTGACTTAGCCCGGTTCAACCGGGCTAGGAGGGCCATACCATCCCACAGTGTTGCGGTAGCAACTAAGGTTTTATTGCCATTGGTATTTGCGAGGCTACTCGCCTGACGAACGTGTTGATGAAAACGAAGAGAGTCTATTTGTCGCGACCGATATAAGCGTGCTAACTCTACGTGGCTAAGAAATAATGTGGTCGTATCGGATACTGATCTAGCCGATTCAAGGGCACTTTGCAAAAGACGAATAGCCGTTGGAAAATGACCAAGGAGGGCGTGAGCACGCCCTAGCCGGTAGCCGGCACCAGCCTGATACGCAATAGAGATCCTAGGGTCGTCAAGTCTACTGGTTAAAATTCTTGTTACTTGATGCGGACTTCCGTTATCCAGTAGGCTATCTAAGTAGGCAAACTCTTGAGCGAAGTCCTGTGAATTCACCAATTGG
>JBCDGT010000421.1:0-4246 GCA_038750915.1 Bacteroidota bacterium | reverse complement strand
TGTTGGTTGACTTAGAGTTCTACCCCTTAGCGTGGTCTAAGGTTCCACCCCTAATATTGGCTATCCAGTCACGCCAAAGCTGATCACTACTGCGTTTAATTTCTTCGCCGGATGAAGTCGTTATGATCCAGACTTTTTCTTTAGCGCAGAAAGCTAGCCAGACCTTTTGCCCGGAGCGCTTCATTCCTGCATTAAAACGATTACCAGCTATGGTAACCTGTCCGTTTTTAGATACTACACGTATCCATTTCCCCCTAGCTACGAAATCGGCGACCCGCTGCTCATCGAAAGTCACTAGGTCAAAAGCCCGTCCTGAGTGTTTTAAACCAGGATGGCGTTCCAGATAAGTCGTATTTGCTTGACGTCTATCACGAAACTGCTCAAAGTAAAATTTAGCCTTATCGTATACTTCTTTTTGTAGCTGATCCGTCGTTGTAATCTTGGAAAACTCTATCCAGTTGCTAAGGGTGCGCTGACCACGCTCGACCTTAGCGTTCTGTTGGGGCGTACGTGGACGATTCCAAATGACGTCAATACCCAGACCGATTAGCCACAGTGCCAGGGGCGGCAAACCTTCAAGCTGTGGATCTCCGAAGGGACGACCGTTGTCTGCTCGAATCTGCCGGGGAACACTCCATTGGGTAAAAATCTTTCCCATCACTTGTCGCATCTCACTCATAGCAACTTTACCGATCTTACTGAGGGGGAAAAACGGGAGGGCTCAAAGGCGCACCACTATACTCGTCCACAACATTAAGCCAGCAGTGTTTCTGGCCGTTAGCAATAGAGATTTCCTCCTTAGCGTCGACTTGCCAAGTCTGATGGGGTTTACTAGCCCAATCAGCCTCAGGCTTGGGTGGCTTACTACGCTTGGCCACTAAGTTGAAGCGGTGCCACCAGTTATAGACGGTGCGGCGGTCGGGTAACTTCAAGTCGGGATACTTGCTTTTGATCTGACTAAAAATTTGATCATAACCGTAGGTGGGATGCCACTTGCGCAAGCAGACGAAAGCACGGATAATGAAGGGAGAGGAACGTAATTGCTGACTACCACAACGGTCATAGTCAGGGCTAAGCCCTTCGTCACCCCGTTGCCGGTGACGGCGCAGGATAGTCTTGACGGTAGAGAGGCTAACACTGGTCCGCTGGCTAATCTGAGACTGGGTCAACCCTTTTTGGCGAAGTTCTACGATGTGGAGCCTAATGGGTAGAGGAGTAGCTTGTGGCATATCCCAAAATAGGGTTGAAACTTCTAATCACTTTGGGGGTAGAACTCTAAGTCAACCAACACTCCCTAGCTCCCTAACGCCTAATTCAACTTCTCTGTCCATATGCAGCGTAATCAGTGGCTTCACCCCTACCCGATCCGCCTTAGCGGGCAGCTGAAAATCGAAGCGGGAGAGTACTTCAACTAGCAGGAGTTGCATTTCCAGCATCGCGAAATGATTACCAATACACAGTCTCGGGCCACCACCAAAGGGCAAAAAAGCCATGGGGTGCCTAGCCTTCTTTGCGGCCGGTGCCATCCGCTCGGGGCGGAAGACATTGGGATCTTCCCAGTATGCCGGATTGCGGTGCAGGCCGTAGATGAATAAGCCCACGACCGTTCCCTCGTGAATATCGTAGGTGGTAGCCTGATCTTCCCCAAGGGCGACGCGGTCGGTAATCCAGGCGGAGGGATAAAGGCGAAGACTTTCTTCGATTACTTGAGTCAGGTAGGGAAGGCGGCGAACGCCCTCAAAATCGATGGGCCCGTCGGCTGCGGCAGTATTGATTTCCGTACGCACCTTCGCCAGTTCTTCGGGATGTTGTAGCAATAGCCAGATGGTCCAGGCCAGGGAGTTGGCGCTGGTTTCGTGGCCGGCGGCGAAGAGAATGATGATTTCATCGATCAGTTGCTCATCGGACATTGGTGCTCCGGTGTCCTCATAGTGGCTGTCGAGAAGCATTTGCAGTAAATCGTCTTTGGGTGCTCCGGCGCGACGGGCGTCAATCTTTCGCTGCACGTGGGCTCGGATTTCCTTGGTCATGGCCAAATACTTCCGCTCAAACCCCAGCCACCGGAGCGGTGCCCGTAAGAAAGGTACCCGGACGGGATAAATGACATAGCGCTGAATTTTGTCCATCACCTCTCCGAGCCACTCGCTTTCCTCGGCGCCAAAACCATCGGTAAAAATGGCCCGTACGATGATCCTGAAAACTGTCTCTCGGGTAAAATCATGAAGATTAATCTTCCCTCCTCGACTGGCGACTTCCGCTAACGTTTCCCCTTGTTCGCGGATAACAGCCTGCATTTCGGCAGTGAGGTTTTCGAGGCGTTTACGGTGAAAACCGGGTTGGATTAACCGCCGTTGGGTGAGCCAACTTTGGCCGGAGTTGGTCAAAAGGCCATAACCGAAGTAGCGCGCCATCTGGTCAGTCTGGATCTCGCTCTTTTCGTAGTTCCGATGGTTCTTTTGCAATACGTGCTGGAAGACATCGGCGTCGATGGTCATATGCGTCCGCCGGCTACCGCCTACGGCCAGAATGAAGTTATCACCATACCGACCGAAATAATCCGTGAAGGAATCAATCGGTCGTCGTAAGGTGCGCCCAATGCCCGCAAGCACCGTAGGGCGGGGAATAACCGGAGGAATGGGCATAGGAACGGATTTCTGCTTATCGGCAAATACGTAGGAGCTAGGAGCTAGATGTACTGACAATCGATCTTGGCGCCTCGACGAGCTCGGCGACCTAACCTAAAAAGTACATTCCGTCGCACGTTGTGCGACGGAATGACCGAAATCAAGCCAGTCATCGAGCTTGCCGAGATGCACCCAAGTTAAGTTGTCAGTACAGCTAAGAGCTAGGAAATTAATTTTTCTAGCTGATAGTTCCTAATTCTTAGCTTATTAACTCTTAGAAGGCTACAGGCCCGTCCTAGTGCCTAGTTCCCTAACTCCTGGCCGAAGGCCAGGCTAGTTCCTCGCTCCCTCCCGACAAACCACTGGTTCTACACAAGCTTCCCCAACCGAAACCGTTACCTTTGTCGTATCTGAATTGGTAAACTACACCTGCATGTTGCGCCCGCTATTTAGTGTCTTTTTCATTTTACTATCCAGTATTCTACTCGCCCAAATGCCTGCTCCTGACGGAGCAGTTAGTTACGGCAACGAGTGGATCAATTATGATCGCGACTACCTGAGAGTCAGTGTTGCTGAAGATGGTATGTACCGTATCAGTCCAGCTCAAATTTCTGCTGGTTTAGGAGCCGCGCTTAGTCCCGAAAACGCGAGCAAGTGGGAATTGAGCCATCAGGGCCAGGCCATTCCAATTGAAGTAACAACAGAAGGGATCGTTTTTTACGGCGAGCAAAACCGAGGTGCAATGGACCGCTTTCTTTTCGAGGATCCGGCAACAATGCAACTCAACGATCGGTACAGCATGTACAACGATACGGCAGTCTATTACCTAAGTCTGGCGCCGGAAACCGGCGGCCCTTTTTATCAAGTACCATCAGTGAACCCAGCACCGCCAGCAGTAACCCAGATTCTCCGCAAAAGCGAAGTGGTATTTGGCGATTTCCAGAGCAAATTCTACCTGCGTTTCGGCACCAACAGTGTCTACCATTCTCATTACGAGCCAACCGAGGGCTATGGCAGTCGTAGTTCCGACGACTTGTTGTCTAACAACGGCAGCACTGAAAGCCTGGCAGAACTCCGTATTCCCGGCTTTAGCGGTGCGGCGGCGACCGTTTCCTTTCGCTTCGGCCTAGCTTTTGATGCCCACCAGCAAAAAATCCGCCTAAACGGACAAGAACTGACCACGGTTAGCCCCAATCGCTGGACCGTAAACCAGCTGGACTTCCCCTTCACGCCGGATCAAGAACAGGTCAGTGTGAGTTTTCTCGGCGAGTCTGGGGTGCGGGATAAGGCCAACCTCGCTTGGGTACTTGTCGATTATCCAGCAGTTCCGACCTATGATGATGACCTCACTTCCTTCCGTCTCCAAGACAACAACGCCTCCAGTTTAACCCTCACCGATTTGGGCGCGGGCGCAGGTGCAGTGAAAGTTTATGATCCCAGCAATGGTCAACTGATTTCCGCCCCCCGCAATGGCACTTCTACGACCCTGGCTTTTCCCGCCGTAGCGAGTGCGCCCGAATACCACTTAGTGGCCGATTCGGAGAACTACAAAACAGCTTCTACTGCTCCTTTGCGTTTCACCTCCGCCTTACCGGAGGACACGCGTACGAACTACCTAATCC
>JBCDGT010000420.1:0-4249 GCA_038750915.1 Bacteroidota bacterium | reverse complement strand
GTTGACCTTAACTTCGATATGAAGCACCGCGTTGGCGATCAGGACTCTCTTGACCGGGAAAAATTCATCACCCTGCACGCTGGCGTAACCGACGGTGATTACGGGGATCAACTGGATAAGCTCAGCTTATTGATAAATGACTTCGACGCTTACTTCGGTCGGGAAACGGGACGAATGCGTTTTATGGCAACCCGGGTGGCGGAAGACCCAAATCGACCAGGATTTACCACGGAGGCGGAGGTGCAGAGAGCCGGAACTAGCCTCAATAACAACTACGCTAATAGCACTGCCCGGCACGCCCTAGAAAAAGGCCGCCAAATAACGGCTGCGCAAACCACCCCCTTCTATCCCAACGGGGTTACGCCGGTAAACCCCGGAGACCCGGCCGATGAACAGTGGTTTTTCTCGAGTACGGATACTCCTGAGGAGCCCTTCGGCTCCGCGGTTGGCCAGTATATGGGCCAGTTTGTCAAGCACGGTTACGGCGAAGGGGGAACCAGCGGCCCGCCACGCCCTCACTTCGTAGAGGTAATGAACGAGCCCGTCTGGCCCCTAGTTGATATGAACTTCTACGGTGGTGGCACCATCGACGATATCTTCAAACTGCACCTGACCGTCGCTGATTCGGTCCGCGCCTATGCCCCCGAAAGTGTCGTAGGTGGGTACTGTACTGCCTTTCCCGATTTCGAGAAACCGGGGATGAATCCAGGCAACGATGAGATGTTCGGTCAGTGGGAAGAACGTTGGCAACGCTTTGTGGATGAAGTAGGCCCGGAAATGGATTTCTACTCCCTGCACTTCTACGATTTCCCCAGCATCTCTGGGGGCTTAGAACAGAACCGTAAAGGTTCGAATATGGAAGCGACTATGGATATGCTGGAGCACTACAGTACGCTGCAGTACGGTGAGATCAAGCCTTTGGTTATTTCGGAATATGGTTCCCAGTTGAACGACTTTTTTCAGGAAAAATGGAGCCCGGGAAGAGATTGGTACATCATCAAAGCCTTTAATGCGATGATGATGCAGTTTATGGAACGGCCGGACGTGATCGAGAAAACGATTCCTTTTGTCCTGGCTAAGGCGGATTTCTTTTTTGGAGATCGTGGCCCAGACCTTCCTTACCCCTGGCGGATGCTCCGTCGAGCCAACGAACCAGCATCTTATACGGGAGATTGGGTCTTTACGGAAGTCGTGAAATTCTACGAACTCTGGGCCAACGTTAAGGGTGCCAGGGTGGAAACCCGGGCCACTGATCCTGATCTCTACGTAGACGCTTACGTTGATGAAGACGAGAACAAAGCGTACGTGATTTTACATAACATCGACGAGGAAGATCACGTGGTCAACCTTGCACCCTTCGGTCTTGCTGGAACCCCCATTGCTGAAGTAAACACGAAGTACCTTTTTCTAAGTACAGGTACGGACGCTCCAGTCTTACGTACTACGACGAGTGCGGAACTCCCCGAGTCGGTCACGGTAGCGGTGGAGGCCACCATGATTATGGAAATCACCTTCGCCGAGGCGGTAGCTGTTGATGAAGTAGCGACCGAGGAGAAAATTTATGCTACGACCTACAAACAGCCAATTTTCGCCAACCAAGCGATTGATTTTACCATTCCAGGAATCACGGTGGGTAAGGACGGAGAAGCCGTACTGCGTCTGGGGATCGGGCGGCCGTTGGCCGCCAGCCGCGTGCCCAGCGTTAGCGTCAACGGAACGGCCGTTACCGTTACGGAAGACTATCGAGGGGATGACCAGCGGGATCGGGCAGTATTTTTTGGCGTCCTCGAGATTCCGGTGCCGTATGACTTACTGCAAGCGGGCGATAACGAGATAGCCGTCACCTTCCCTGACGCAGGGGGATTTGTTAGTAGCGTAGCCCTACAGAAGTTTGATTTCACCCGTAACGTTATTCGTACGGTCGCCGAAGACCGCGACCGTACGATTACCTTTACCAACCGGGAGGACTTTGTCCCCGACGGAGCTTCCCTCCCCACCTTTACCGTTGAACAAAACTTTACGGCCAACTTGGCTTATGCTACCGGGGTGGTGGATTCGGTAGAAGAAGACCTGAATTACATTGCCATGCAGCTCCGCCAGGTCGACGAAAATTTCGAAATCGTCAATACTAGTGCCTTTCAGGCCGTAGTAGCTACCGACGCCCCTAATTCAGGAGAAGTAGCTATTGATTACACGCTGCCCACTCAATTCGCGGACGGGATGGATATTCCTGTCACCGCCAATTTGCCGGCGGGACATAAGTTGCTCCTGCTCCTCTTTATGTCGGTAGATAATGACGCTGGCTTCGCTAATGCGAATACCGAAATCATCCTCAACCAACGACCCGATCGGGACCGAGCGATTACTTTCGTTAATAAAGATGCCTTTATTCCCGCGGATAGTCTCCTGCCACGCTTTGATCCCGGCCAAAATTTTACTGCGGAATTGGATTACAGCACCGGCGTCAGTAATGGAATAGAAGAAGATTTGGGGTATGTTGCGATGCAGCTTCGGCAGGTCGACGAAAATTTCAACATCGTCAATACTAGCGCCTTTCAAACGGTAGTAGATGGAGATGCGCCAAATATCGGGGCGGTGTCCATTGACTATACGCTTCCGAACATCTTCGGGGATGGATCTGCGATCCCAACTTCTCCGGAATTACCAGCGGGACATAAGTTGCTCCTACTCATTTTTATGTCGGTGGATAATGATGCTGGCTTCGCTGATGACAATACCGAAATCCGACTCGAGTTAGCGCCGGACCGGCCACGAATGATCAGCTTTGTTAATAAGGCCGACTTTATCCCCACGGACAGTATTCGGCCACAGTTTGTACCCGGAGAAGTATATCCCGTGGTCCTGAATTACAGTACTGGGCGAACCAATGGGGTAGAGGAAGATCTGAGTTACGTCGCTATGCAGGTACGCCAGGTTGATGAAAACGGAGACCCCGTAAAATCGAGCTTCTTCGAGGCCGTTTTAATTGGTTCGGCCGATAACGCGGATGAAGTGACGATTGACTACACTTTTCCAACCGTTTTTGATGATATTACGGAGATTCCACTTAGTAATGATCTTCCGGAAGGACATCGCTTACTCCTCCTCATCTTTATGGCCGTAGATAATGAAAGTAGTTTTGCCGATGATAATACCGAGATCGAATTGGTGGGAGAAGATCCGAGTGCTGATCGCATGCGAGAAATCACGTGGGCAAATAAAGATGACTTCCGGCCAACGCCAGGGGCTCCACCAACCTTTGCTCCTGGTCAAACCTTCTCGATGGGCCTCAGTTACAGTACGGCTAAAACGGGAGATACGGAAGAAGATCTGAACTACGTGGCCATGATGGTCCGTCAGGTTGACGCAAACTTCGCCATTGTTAAAACGAGCCCTTTTGCTGTAGTTGTTGGAAATCAGTCGCCCAACTTCGGTAATCTCACCTTTGATTACACGATCCCCACGGCTTTTGACGATGACTCGCTGATTCCTAACTCCGCCGAATTACCCGCTGGACATCAACTGTTGCTATTAGTATTCATGTCGGTAGATAGTGATGCTGGATTTGCCGATGATAATACTGGCATCGTCCTCGATCCAAATGTGAGCACCAATGAGGAGATCGCCCGAGAAATTCTTCAACTCTTCCCTAACCCTACCGACGGTGATCTTACCTTGACAACAACGGGTAAGTTGACCAAAATGGAAGTGGGCATATTCGATCTGCTGGGGCGCAACTTCCACCGCCGGACCTATGACCAACTACCCGCCAACCTCACGATTGAGACCACTGGTTTACCCACAGGGACTTATTTACTTCGTTTGACTGACGGTGAAGGGCAACTTATTCGGAGGTTCGTTAAACACTAAGGGGTGAGTTAGACGCTGACACTTTTAGGCGCCGCTGCGCGGCTCTTAGACGGCCTACGGCCTTTTAGCGTATGGATTTTCAGTAGGCACTAAAAGGCCGTAGGCCGTCTAAGAGCGTCAGCGTCTAAGCACTAAGTAGGGAGAGCATTTTTAATGCGTTTGTCCAGATGCCTTGCTGGTAAATGAGTGGTTTGCACCGTTAATACGCTTACCTTTGCGAGAACCAAACCAAAGATCATGACCACCACCACTCAAACTCCCGTTTAAACCAGGCCGCAATGTCTCGCCAAGAGTAATGCTTCTGTCGCAAGACCAAAATTGTCTGCCAGTAGTCTTCCACATTGAATTTGACGGACTCCTGTTGGGCAGCGAGGAGCAG
>JBCDGT010000419.1:0-4251 GCA_038750915.1 Bacteroidota bacterium | reverse complement strand
CCAATTCAGGTACTTGTAGCTGGTCATCAGTCAGAATCTGTTGGAATTCTATGTATTCGGCTTCCATGGAGAGTGATAATTGTCAGGGGTAATGATGATGGAACGCAGTGCTTTCACGCCAGGTTGGCCGCAATTTGCAGAAAAGAAATCACTAATCATGAATCCACTGACCAAAGTATCCAGCCTGATGGCTACCGAATTAATCACCGTAATGGCTTCTACTTCCTTAGCGGATGCCAAGGCACTATTCGCAAAACACCACATACACCACCTGCCGGTTGTCTCTCCTGAAGGCAATCTGGTGGGCATCTTCAGCCTGACCGATTTACTCAAAGTAACCGACATTCTTACCGCCACCACGACCGTTGGGGGGCTCATGACAAGTCATCTAGCCAAGCTTGAGCCCTCCGACAATGTGCGTACAGCCGCTAATCTTTTTGCAATGAATCGTTTCCACGCTCTACCCGTAGTAGAAGGAGATAAGCTGGTAGGTATTCTCACCACCCTAGACCTGATTAAGTTGATGGATCGCGAGAAAGTTCGGTTGGAAGACTATGCATAGAGTGGTCGTCTAGTGGTCCGGTAGTCTTGTAGTTTGGTAGTCTTGTAGTAGCTTCGCAAGGCGAAGGCCACACAACTACTAGACTACTATACCACAAGACTACCTTATGTACCTTTTAACCGGAGCCGCCGGCTTCATTGGCAGTGCTCTTATTGCTTTTCTTAATGAGCGGGGCATTTCTGATTTGATCTTAGTCGATGATTTCATTAATTATCAAGATAAGACACCTAACCTAGTAAGCAAAAACTACCTCCGTAAGGTCGAACGGGAGGCGCTATTTGACACTTGGGACACCGAAAAGTGGCCCCTTAAAGGCGTGTATCACCTTGGGGCAAGAACAGATACCACGGAGCCAAGTAAGGAGATTTTTGATCAACTTAACCGGACCTATTCCAAAGAGATTTGGCGGAGATGTACCGACTGGAGCATCCCTTTGGTCTACGCCAGCAGCGCAGCTACCTACGGATTAGGAGAATTGGGGTACCTAGATAGTCACGAGCTAGTTGAATCGTTAGCGCCCCTCAATGAGTACGGCCGTAGTAAGAATGACTTCGATGCTTGGGCCCTTCGGCAAGTGACTGCTCCGCCACATTGGTATGGGCTAAAATTCTTTAACGTTTACGGCCCTAACGAATACCACAAGGGAAGGATGGCCAGTGTGATCTGGCATACTTTCCGTCAGGTAAAGGGAACAGGGGCGATGAAGTTGTTTCGTAGTCATCGGCCCGATATCGCGGATGGTCACCAAAGCAGGGATTTCGTTTACGTCAAGGATTTATGCCAGGTAAACCACTGGTTGATGACCGAACAGCCAGCGCAAAGTGGTCTGTACAACCTAGGTACGGGGACGGCCAGAACGTTTTTAGACCTGGCCACCAGTACCTTCCGCGCCATGGGGAAGGAACCGTCCATTAGCTTTATTGATACTCCAGCAGATATCAGGGACAAGTACCAATACTTTACCGAGGCCGATATGACCAAGCTGAAGCAAGTTGGCTACCCCTTTTCCTTTGCCAGTTTAGAGGAGGGAATCGAAGATTACGTAAAGAATTACCTGATTCCCGGTAAGTACTGGTAGGCTTTCGAGCGTCTTGGCCTTACCTTTGGCTTTTCCTTACCCATTCTATTTGAACTTCCCAGATTTATGGCAAACACTCCCCTGACGCTCGGCGAATTCCTCATCGGTCGGCCTGGCGATTTCCAGTACGAAAACGCCGAGCTGGGCCAATTATTAAACGCTATTCGCCTCGCTGGAAAAGTAGTGAGCCATGAGATCAGAAGAGCCGGATTGGTAGATATTACGGGTACCATCGGCTCCACCAACGTACAGGGAGAAGAACAAAAGAAGCTCGACGTTTTCGCCAACGAAGCCTTCATCAATACCCTAACAAACCGGGACATGGTATGTGGCATCGTGTCGGAGGAAAATGATGAGATGATACCAATATCGGGAATCGGTAACCGGAACCGCAATAAGTATGTGGTCGTGATGGACCCGCTCGACGGAAGTTCCAATATCGACGTGAACATCACCGTCGGCACCATTTTTGGCATTTACCACCGCGTCTCTCCCATCGGCACGCCAGTGACAGAAGAGGATTTTCTTCAGCCAGGGAACCTGCTGGTGGCGGCCGGCTACATTGCCTACGGTACTTCGACCATGATGGTGTACACCACGGGTAATGGGGTTAACGGCTTCACCCTCAACCCTGCCATCGGTACTTACTACCTGTCGCATCCTGATATCCGTATTCCGGAAACCGGCAGTATTTATAGTGTCAATGAAGGCGGTTACGTCCACTTTCCTAGAGGCGTAAAGGATTACATCAAATACTGCCAGGCCGAGGAAGGTGATCGCCCCTATACCAGTCGCTACGTTGGGAGTATGGTGGCCGACGTTCACCGCACCCTGCTCCAGGGAGGCATCTACTTCTACCCTCCTAGTACTGGTAAGCCAGACGGCAAACTCCGTTTACTTTACGAATGTAATCCACTTGCATTCCTGATCGAGCAAGCGGGAGGTCGCGCCTCCAATGGGTACCAAAGAATCATGGACTTAAAGCCCGAAGATATCCACCAGCGAATGCCTTTCTTCGGTGGCTGCGTAGGTATGGTGGAAAAAGCAGAGAGCTTCCTGAAGTAACAAACTTCTACTTAGCTACGAAACGAGGCCACCCCGTAGTGCAACGGAGTGGCCCCAAATAAACCACTTAGAAAATTTGAACTTCTTTAATACTTGGGCTCAGTGAGCACGAGTGTTTCAACATCAAGGACACAGTCTGCCTTTGGCAAACACAGGAACCGCTATGGCTACGTTTGGGGGGGTAAGGCCTCTCCCCTAGCCCATCTCCGAACCGGCTACGCCTGGGGAGGGGGACCGTTTGATATTAGAGGTTAGCGAGGTGGAAGTGTTCGATGATGTCCATAAGTTTATTGGACAGTTTGGGGTCAGTGCTGTAGTTAGTTTTTGCCAAGGCAGCAATCCACTGCTGATAGTTGACCGATTCGGCGGCTAACTGAGGGTAGCGCTGGTCGACAAGCTCGCTGTGAGCGCGCCAGTTCATCCAGGCATTATCGTAGTAACCCCGGTCAGTGATCGCTCCGAAGTGATTGTTATCCTTTTTGGCTGCGTGGCTTTGACCGGCCTTACTGGCGAGGATCGCCAGGGCCATCTTAGCAGGAGCGGGAATATTAAATTTTTCTTCCTCCCCTTGGGCAACTTTCTCGAAGCGGCTAATGTAATTTTTTACTGCTCTAGTATCCAGCTGGTCCACACTCCAGGCCGATGCGGTAGATGTACCCGTAAGGGGCAACACACTCAGTTGGCTGGTTCCCATACTTGTAGTCGTAGTATTGTTTTGAGCAGCCATGTGCCGGCCCGTCGTATTGCCGAGTGCAATGCCTTCTTTACCTACACTGAGGGTAAAATCAATCTGCTTTTGCGTAAAGACAAAAAAAGCTAGGGCAATTAAACCTAAACGGAACCAGCTGAGCCGCAACCTTTGCATCCATACCGGAGGAATATATTCCGTTTGCCCCGCTCGGTAACGTAAGGAGGTGAAAAATTGACCAACACGGGTTTTCGCCCGGCGCCAGAGTAAGCTCCAGTCAATAGTAAGGATTCGATCATTGCCACGGCGCGGCGTGGGTTGAGAGTTCGTGGAAGACATAACCGTTTCTTTTTGCAACCTGCCACTAAAAGTAGTGACGTTAACAAAATTAAACATTTTTGTTTTAAAAAACAAATTGTTACTACAATTTCTACAACGGTCTACTTTTTAGCGGCTCTGAGATACTCGGAGGAGTTGACTTTACCAGGCACACTCTGAGGTCCTGCTGATCACAAAAAAGGGCGAACGCACCGTGTCGGTATCGTTCGCCCTGGTAAGTGAGCCTGGCAGGATTCGAACCTGCGACCGCCAGATTAGAAGTCAGGTGCTCTGTCCCCTGAGCTACAGGCCCAATTTTAGTGCCCCCAAAGGTAATGTGCTTAGCTTGCAATTACTAACGTACCGGATATTTTGCTTCTCCGTTCTCTTGATCTCTCCAAGCCGCTACGCTGGAGAGAAATTAGTGCAAGGAATGTCCAGTAGTTTGTATTGGATCATATCTTGAACAACGAATATGTTGTTACGAAAAGTTGCATTACTTCTGGATGCAATAGGATATGAGGGGGACCACAAGTAATT
>JBCDGT010000418.1:0-4254 GCA_038750915.1 Bacteroidota bacterium | reverse complement strand
CCGGATCGTAACCAGTATAATCAGAGACAATAAAGGCATTGTCAACTGCTGCGAATATACGGGCATTCTTCATAGAAGCAAAGCCTCTTGGTAAGCGGTAACCAAGCGTTACGTTAGAAAGTCGGAGGAACGACCCATCTTCGATAAAAATGTCAATCAACTCCCGGTTGATACCCCCGTCGGAGATGCCCCAGATGCCAGGAACATCAGTATCGGGGTTATCCAGCGTCCAACGATCACGAACAATACCCAACTTATTGAAAGTAGGGATGGCAGTTGCCGTACCCCGAGTGGTATTGTTGTTATACACTTCGTTGCCAATGGAGAACTGGAAGAGGAAGGATAAATCAAAGTTCTTGTACTTGAAATCATTGGTAATACCACCGTACCAATCTGGTTGAGAATTACCTAGAATTACGCGGTCGGTTTCATCTACGATACCATCTGGAACTAAAACACGGTTACCATTTTCATCAATACTAGCAATGTCCTTCAACTTCAGCATACCTGGGCGGTACTGACCAGCCGTTGAGCGAGTCACCGTACCCTCCCGCAGTTCGTAGAAGTTATCCCAGAACTGTCCGTTTTCATCGTTGCGGATCAGATCAGCAGCTTGTTGATTGGTCAACCCATCAAAAATCGGGAAGTCACTGTAGTTATAAATACCATCCGTTACGTAGCCATAAAAGTTACCAATGGGCTCACCTACTCGAATAATGAAATCATTGTTGTTCGCTCCGGGAGAATTAGACAGGATAAATTCTGCATCTCCGATATCTAATACCTGATTACGGTTTTGAGAAACATTAATCCGGAAATTCCAAGTAAAGCCTCCCTTATCTACTGGAGTTGCATTTAAGGCTAATTCCACCCCTCTATTTTCTACTTTTCCGAAGTTCTGGAGGGCAGAAGTAAAGCCCGTTTCGGGAGGCAGTGGTACGTTCAATAGGAGGTCGGAAGTGGTTTTGATGTAGTAATCGAAGTCGAACGTTAAGCGATTTTCAAATAAGCCTAACTCAAAGCCAATGTCCGTCTGCTCGGTTGTTTCCCAAGTTAGGTCTTGGTTACCCAGGCGGTCTACCCGAGCACCAGAAGCTAACTCTCCAGTAATTATTGCCCGAGAAGGTTCGTAAGAAGCGAGCGAACGATACTCTCCAATACCGTTATTGCCGGAAACACCGTAAGTAGCCCGCAGTTTCAAGTTGCTAATCAGCTTACTACCACTAAGGAAGGGCTCCTCACTTACCCGCCAACTAACGGCACCAGAGGGGAAAAAGCCCCACTTATTACCTTCGGCAAAGCGGCTGGAACCATCTGCACGTGCACTTACCGTGAAGAGGTACTTATCATTGAGCGTATAATTGATCCGCCCTAACCAAGACCGTAATCCCCATTGGGATTTACCGGAACGATTTGGCAGCGTAAGACCCGCTGATGCTAGGTTATCTACGTCAACACCTGGCAAAGCAAAATCCTGAGAGTTCGTACTCAAGTTGCGGTTAGTGCTTCCTTGCTGCGTGTAACCCGCCACTGCGTTGATGCTATGAATACCGAAAGTATTACGGTAGCTCACCGTATTTTCGTTCAACCAGCCATATCTGCGGAAGAGGCCAGTAAAGGCAACTCCACCTAACTGTGCTGACCAACCGAAGTCACTAGGGTAAACACCTTCGTTATTAACGTTATAAAAATTACCACCAAAGGTAGATTTAACGGACAAGTGCTCACCAATATCGTACTGGAGGTAAGTATTGGCAAAACCATTTACCGTGTTACCAAAATTGTGGGTACGTTCGATCTGCGCTTCTGGGTTGAAAACCGATCCATCACGCGCACTGATTAGGATGCCATTCTCATCATACTCGCCATCGTCCAAACGAAGACGACCTTGTACTGGCAAAAAGAGCAACGCCTGCGTCAATACACTGGCCTGGGAACTACCCCCGGCATTACCACCAGCAGTTACTGGACCACCACGATCAATGAAGCCAGCATTGAGGTTGATACCTGCGTGCAAGTTATTCGCTAGTTCTTGTCTTACGTTAATATTGGCGGAATAGCGCTTGTAGAAGGACCCCTTCAGGATACCCTGATCGTCGCTGTAGCCAAAGGAGGCATTGTAACGCGTCCGCTCGCTGCCACCGTTAATATTAAGGTTATGCCGCATCGTGAAGGATTTCCGGAAAACCCGATCGCGCCAGTTGGTCACGACTAAACCACTATTAGGATCCCCTAAATCCAGATCATTACCGAAGTCATCTCGGTAAGCCCGGTCCCGGTTATTGAAGGTGACAATACCAAAGGCGTGGTATTCATTCCAAAAATCAACGAACTCTTGAGGGGAGAGAATATCGATGGTGCGAGAAAGTTCACCAAATCCTACCGTATTACTGTAGGTAAGTTGAGCACGGCCTTCCTTACCTTTCTTAGTGGTAATCAAGATTACCCCATTAGCCCCCCGGCTACCGTAAATGGCGGTAGAAGAGGCATCTTTAAGTACCTCAATGGATTCAATGTCGTTGGGATTAAGCGTCGCCAAAGGGCTTTCCTCCTGAGCATTAGGGCCAGCATTAGTTGCCGTTGAACCACCACCGATCGGAAAACCATCGATTACGTACAGCGGGTCATTGGAGGCGGTAATGGACGTACCACCACGAATACGCACGGCAGAGGCAGCACCGGGACCACCCTGAGAGGTAGTAATCTGTACACCCGCAGCCTGAGCGGCAAGGCCATTTTCAAAACTTACGGATTGTACCCTAGTAAGGTCATCTCCTTTTACGGTAGCGACCGAACCCGTTAAATCCTTCTTGTCTACGTATCCATAACCAACAACAACAACCTCTTCTAAGGTTTCGGCGTCGGTAGCCATTGTAACGTCAATCAGCGTCCGATTCCCAACGGCAATTTCTTGGGTTTCGTAGCCCGTGTAGGAAATCAACAGTGTGCTTTCACCGCTAGGTACGGAAATACTGTATTTACCGTCAAAATCGGTGACGGTACCGGTAGTGAGGTCTTCTTTAACCCGCACGGTAACCCCAATGAGTGGATCTCCCTCGTCGGAAATTATGGTACCATTTACGGTAAGGCTCTGCGCATAAGCCGAGTTACTCATACCACATAGTAGCAGTAGGAGAACTAGCGCAGACGCCCCTCGATAAAAGAGTAGTTGAGAAAGGTTTCTTAGCATGATTAACTAGTTGAATGTTAAGTTGATGTCCGTGCTCTGGGGAGCTATCGGTAAAAAATATCCCAAGGGACGCAACAAAAGTGCTACCTAGGGATTTGCCCCTGCGCTACGCATGATTTAGATGCTAGCACAAATGGTTACTCATCCGTTTTAGTGGGATTTTATCGGCTTCGCCGAGTAATAATCCAGTCTTCCAGCTTGGTGTTAAAACAGTAATTACCACTGCTTCTCCAAGTCGTACCCCCCCCTAAAGCTAGCGTATCATACGCTCGAAGAGTGATCAAATAACTAGGTAAATAGCTTAACTCTGGCTAACTAAAAGCCCGCCATAATTTGGTCTAGGGCTGCGGAGGATTCAGTCACCGGAAGCTGACAAACTTTCTCCAAACAGACGTAAATGGTCGTCTCTCCGGGATTGAGCTTATTGGTGAGTAACGCTAGCCCGCCTTCTTCCTCTCCCCCTAAAAAGAGGGTATTTGGCAGGTATTCTTTGCTCAATTCATCCCGCTTAGCACCTGCGGCAGCGCCCAAAATAGCCACTTCGTAGGTAGGCTCCATCAGCTCCAAGTACAATAAGCCCCAATTAGCATAAAAGCGAGGTCCATTGGAAGCTAACTTCGGTTGCAGCAAAGCCATCATGTTGCGGGCGCGGGAGAGCATATCCTCATTGGCCGTAAGAATGCCCAACTGGTGTAGGGCACTGGCCACTACGGAGTTACCACTTGGGATGGCCTGGTCATTAATGGGCACTTTACCACTAATGAGTGGAGGGTCCAGGTCGGAGGTGTAGTTGTATAAGCCCGTCTGCTCCTCGTAGAAATGGGCATTTGCATAGGTCAAGATGTCCTCTGCTCGTTGCAACCATTCTTCCGCGAAACTGATCTGATAAAGGTCGATGTAAGCCTGGGCTAATAAACCGTAATCGTCCAGAAAAGCATTGATTGCCGAAGCTCCGCCTTTAAAATTTCGATCCAATCGGCCATCTTCCTGGCGTAGATTTTCCCAAATAAAGGTAGCTGCCCGCTCGGCTTTTTCGCGATAAGCATCCTCACCTAAGGCCCGAT
>JBCDGT010000417.1:0-4262 GCA_038750915.1 Bacteroidota bacterium | reverse complement strand
TTCGCTCTTATGAACAACCCTTGGCAAACCAAATCGACTGCCGTCCCCTACGAAAACCCTTGGATTCGAGTGGAACATCGCGAAGTGATCAACCCTGCTGGTAATCCTGGCATATACGGATTGGTGAAGTATAAAAACCACGCTGTCGGCATTGTTCCGGTAGATGCTGAAGGCTACACCTACCTCGTCGGTCAGTACCGCTACGCTACCGACACCTACGAGTGGGAAATACCCGAAGGCGGTTGCCCCGTCGGAACTGACTTACTGGCCACCGCCAAACGTGAACTCAAAGAAGAAACCGGCCTGGTTGCGGAAGAGTGGACCCAAATCATGGATTTTTACCTCTCCAACTCCGTTACCGATGAGTATGGTGTCGCCTTTCTAGCTAAGGGCTTACGGCAAGAAGAAGCCGAACCAGAAGACACCGAAGACTTGGCGCTGCGCCGGGTTCCACTAGAGGAAGCGATCCAGATGACACTCGATGGCAGAATCAAGGATGCACTGAGTGTGTTGGCTTTGCAGCGGGTCGCGCTGTTGGAAGATTGACCTACATCGCGAGGCTGTGTAATTGGTGCTAAGCCACGCTAGAGATAGTTTACTCCTTTGACTCTACCGGGCAGGTGCGAATGCCCAAAAGGCTGTAAAGGGGGCAAGTACCAACGATACTAGTAAGGAGGAAAATACCAGCGAGGACAAGTAGGGCAATACCTACCGTACCCGTTACTGTTCCCGTGAAGTAGAGTGCAATAAAAGTGATCGCAAGAAGAGGACGGATGAAGCGATCTGCTTTGCCCATGTTGAGGGTCATAATTGGATAATTTAGGTAGTGAAAAATTCGATTACACTGGCGATACCATACGCCGCGGCCCCGCAAAGGATGCACACGAAAAGTAACTTTAACCAAAGTGGCGGCTGCTGAAACCGAGACATACTGACCAGTTTAAGTTGGTGACCTCAAGACCACCTAAGCCAAAGGTGCCGGTTTGTTTTGTCTAGTTCTGTAACATGGGTTACTTTTCAGGATGGAATTATCGGCAACCTATCTCAAAGAGCGGCTTCCGACTATTGCAGATAGTCAATTACGTGAAGATATTCTTACCCATGGAGTCCTGAGGACTTTTCCTGCCGGAGAGACTTTGCTTACGGATGAGCAGTATATCGATTACATACCGCTAATTACTAGTGGAGGGGCCAAAGTGGTCCGGTTTACGAAAGACCACCGTAGTCTTTTTCTCTACTTCTTGCGCGGAGGGGAAACTTGTACCATGACGCTATCATCTTGCTTGAAACGGGAAACCAGCCGAGTGCGGGCAAAGACGGTAGCCAAGACGGAGGTGATCCTTTTACCGGTTGTAAGGGTCTATTATTATACCCGTCATTTTCCTAGTTGGAATGAATTTGCTTTGGCCTCCTTCCAGGCCAAGTTCGACGCTATTCTATATGCCTTTGAGGAAATGGCTTTCGTGCCATTACCGGAACGCGTGTTGCATTATTTAAAGGAAGTGGCCGCAATCAAGGGAGAAAACTACCTAGGCCTTTCCCATGGAGAATTGGCGGAGGATCTTGGCGTTTCGCGTGTTGGTATTTCTCGGGTATTAAAGAGCTTGGAGCACAATGGGAAATTGGATCTTGGTCGGAAGAAGATTACGCTTCGTGAGGCCCAATCCTATGGTCCTTTGCGCTGATTGAAAATACCCTGAGGGTCGGCCAGGTTGCTTACTACAGTCTACCTTCTATTTACTATTTAGCTACCTTCGCGCCCACTTAGCCTGACCACCTATGCGCAAAGTTTTTCTACTCCTAGTATTATTTACGCTTACCGGTATCCTCTCCGCCCAATCCGCCATCATCCGTGGCAATGTTTTTGATGGCAATACCGGTGAGCCCATTTCCTTTGGTACCGTACGGATTCAAGGTCCTGGCGGGCTGAGCCGTGGCGACAATACCGATGTTGACGGGTTCTTTAGCTTCGCTAACTTGCCTACGGGGGATTATCGACTAATTGCCTCCTACGTTGGCTACGATAGTCTCGTGATGAACGTGAATCTGGCGGTGGAAAACGAGATTGAGTACCAACGATTGAATCTTACTTCCTCTGGGGTCCAACTACAAACGGTAGCCATCAGTGCTCGGCGGGAGCAGGCCCGTTCCGACGTAGCGGTTTCCAAGGTGACTTTTAGTGCGGCGGAGATCATGGCCGTCCCCGCCACCGGTGGGGAACCAGATATAGCTCAGTACCTAACCGTACTGCCGGGGGTGGTAAGTTCCGGCGACCAAGGTGGCCAGCTCTACATCCGGGGTGGTAGCCCGGTCCAGAATAAGTTACTGTTGGATGGAATGACGATTTTCAATCCTTTCCATTCCATCGGTCTCTTCTCGGTTTTTGAAACCGAAGCGATTCGCTCAGCGGATGTGTATACCGGTGGCTTTAACGCCGAGCACGGTGGCCGAATTTCCGCTATCGTGGACATTAAGACCCGAGAGGGCAACAAGAAAAAGTTTTCCGGCCTCGTCTCCGCCAGTCCATTCCAGGCTAAGGTGCTGGCTGAAGGGCCCATCAAGCCACTCAACCCCGAAACGGGTAGCAGTATTAGCTTCCTGGTAACGGGTAAGCGCAGCCTCATCGCAGAAACCAGCACCACGCTCTATGACTACGCAGTGCAAGAAAACTTTTTCAACCTGGAAGATACCGCCAGCATCACGGGGGCGGATATCGGACTTCCCTACAACTATCAGGACATCTACGGTAAGGTGAGCCTCGTTGGAGGGAACGGCTCTAAGCTCAATTTATTCGGTTTCAATTACACCGATGATTTTGATGTGCCTAGTGTAGCCGCTCTGGAGTGGACCAACAACGGTGGCGGTGCGAGCTTCAACCTGGTGCCAGCTCGGAGCAACGTAGTCATCAATGGTGTACTATCCGCTTCTACCTATGATGTATCTTTGGTAGAGCGGGATGGTGCTCCGCGTAATAGTCAGATCCAGAATTATACCGCCCAACTGAATTTTACTTATTTCGGCGGGCAAGATGAAATTTCCTATGGCTTCGATTATAATGGTTTGAATACCAAATTCACCTTCGTCAATCCGCTTAATGTTACTTTTAATCAGGAAGACTTTACGACGGAACTTAACGGTTACTTCAAGTACAAGCGGACCATGGGGGGACTGATTTTCGAGCCAGGCCTACGGGTGCAGTACTACGCCAGCCAGAATGCTTTCAGTGTTGAGCCACGCTTAGGCCTAAAGTATAATGCGACCGATTTTCTTCGTTTCAAGGCAGCCGGTGGTTTGTATTCTCAAAACCTGATTTCTACTCAAAATGACCTGGACATCGTCAACTTTTTCAGTGGCTTCCTCGTCGGGCCAGAAAGACAGCTCTTCGAAAAAGATGGAGTCACCCCGGCGGATGATCGCTTACAAAAGGCGGTTCATGGTATTGTCGGAGTGGAAGTGGACGCGAGCAATGAACTGACCTTCAATATCGAAGGCTACTATAAAGGCTTTAACCAACTTATCGAACTCAACCGTAATAAACTCACGGCGACGGACCCCGATTTCGTCATCCTCGATGGAGTTGCTTACGGTGGAGATATCTCCGTCGAATACCGTACTGAAAAAATGCTTCTAGCCGGCAACTACAGCCTTGGCTTTGTCACCCGGGATGATGGCCAGCAGGAGTACCCCACTAGTTTTGACCGCCGCCATAACATTAATGCTTACGGCTCTTACATCTTCGGGGCAGACAATGCCTGGGAATTCGGCTTCCGCTATAATTTCGGTTCCGCCTTCCCCTTTACCCAAACCCAAGGCTTCATCGAAGAACCGGATTTTACCTCTGAGCCCGTACTACCCAATGTCTTAACGGGTAACGGGGACCTTGGTGTTATTCTCAGCCCCGACCGTAATGGCGGCCGCCTCAGTGATTTCCATCGCTTGGACCTATCCCTCCAAAGAACCTTCTCCTTCGGGACAAATTCCCGGCTAGAAGTCACCGCCAGTGTAACCAATGCCTACAACCGGGAGAACATCTTTTACGTCGATCGGATCAGTAACCAGCGCGTGAACCAGCTGCCGATTCTGCCCAGTCTTTCGGGGACGTTTTATTGGTAGAGGGAGCTTAGTCTGGTGGTTTTGTAGTCTAGTAGTGCCCGCATTCCTTACGTGTGACTTTGTCACTCTAACCTTTTACATGAAAAGCCTCTGAACATTTGTCAAGCCGAAGGGGTAGTTTTCTTACAAGACCACAAGACTATACTCTG
>JBCDGT010000416.1:0-4264 GCA_038750915.1 Bacteroidota bacterium | reverse complement strand
GAAAGACTTAACGAGCCTACCAGTCAAGTTCTGGAGGAACAAATAATCAAATTTCTTGCGCAGTGGTCAGGAAGGGTACGTTGGATAGCCTGACGTGCGTGCTAACTAGCCTACAAAGACGACACAATTAAGCGTAAATCTAATTATAATTTACACTTTTCCAAGGATACATGTAAATAAAGTACGCTCGATAAACTAAACTTATCACAACATGCCACCTTCTTCATGAAATTTAATTCTGAATTTCTATCAGTTTAAATACATAATTCTTAAATGCCCGAATCAATCGTAACACACCAATAATTCATCGGTAGAATGGGGAGAAAAAGTTAGTGCCGTTTTGCATCATAATTAAAGCGAACAAATAACAATATGTACGCGAGAGCATGAAAACAGGCATAAAAGTCCAAAATCCATCATTTGCGGCCCAAACCATAATCTGGGCCGTCCCAAATGCTGATTTGAAGCGCGTGAGGTGGTGAAGTGCCGGTCCTTTGTGATCAACAAAACGATCCAACCGGACCACAACGATGAAAAACGCTTTCCTACTTACCTTGCTTTTATCTTTTCTCTGCACCTGCGGCCGCGCCCAGACACTTGATGTCTTTCGTTTCGAACACGAAGGAAAAACTCATGACCTAGTTGGCATCATGAAGGCCACCAATACGCCCGGCCTTAGCCTGGCGATTGATTACGGTAGTGGCGACACCACTTTTACCCAAACCGTAGCTGGCGCAAATATTTCCGCTACTGCTCTTTTTCCCGTCGGTGCTGCTTCCTCAGCTCCGATGTTAGCGGCCATCCTACAGCTGGTGGAACGTGGACAAATAGACCTTGACGCGCCCATCAACAATTACCTCACACGCCTACAACTTCCGGCCAACAAAGGAAAAGCGATAACGACCCGAGAACTCTTACTTTTTAAAGTAAAGTTTAACGTAGGGTATAAACCGGAAGGCTATGAAGCTGGTGCTCCGTACCCTACGCTGTTGGACTTAGCGAAACAATTGGTCCCAAAAGGGACGCGCGGGCCCGAAGCCAATAGTAACTATGGCCAGTGGTTGCCACTGCAACTGCTCTTAGAGGATTCCTACGGTGAAGACTTGCAGACCATAGTTGCCCGCGAAGTACTGCTCCCATTGGGGATTAAGGATATGTACTACCAGACGGAGCTTACCCCTAACCAGCTGGCACGCGCAGCAAAAGGACACAAGGAGAATGGAAAGCCCTGGCCCGGCGACTACCAGCGCTACGTAACCACAGGGAACCATGGTTTATGGTCGACACCACTTGCTTACGTACGTTTTACCCGTGCGCTCCTGGATATATGGCAAGGAAAAGAAGGCAGTATTCTACAACCAGCGACGGTAAAGGAGGCTATGACAACGACCTACGGACACCGCAGTCTACTGTTTCATCTCGGCAACGGACAACCCTACTGGGGGGGTAACGCTAAGGGCTACTACTTTCAGATGCAAGCCAACCTAGAAGAGAACTGGGTGGCGGCCGTAGCCGTCAATCGCCAACTCAACTGGCGTCTTGGTGGTCCCGTACTCGGTCAGGCTGGATTACTGGTCAAGCAATGGCGCTCCGAAGATCAGCTGGGGATTATTCTACAAGCAGGGGAGGAAAATGATCCTACAGTTGCAGCTATTGAGCATTATGCGTTCTACACCGGTATCCGCAGCCAGCGGATCATGGCCACCGAAGGAGTGCCCGCGGAAATCACCGCTACCCCAGCCTACGTATACCAAGGCCCTAAAGGAAGGGCCATTTATAGCGGGCGCCACGATCAGCAAGCTGGTATCGAGCGTTTTATCCGGGCTAGTCGGGTTGCCCCGAAGCAGCCAGCCACTGACACTCGGATGGGAGAATTGAGCTTACGCCGCGGCCGCCAGGCGGTAGTGCTCCCGCTCAAACTTACAACGCCTACTGGTACTGAGGCACCCGCTGTTCTTCCTGCGGCCCTTAAGGAAAGTTTCCTCCGAGAACTTAGTACCGTTACTGGCTTTACCTCTACCCCTAATACAGCACTCACCGCTTTAGATCGGCGGATATACCTGGATGTACATCCTTATCGCACCCCAACGGGAGATTATCAGTTTACCTACGCCATTTTCTCTCAATTCAACTGTCACACACCAGTATTTACCTCTTTTGGTAATCCCGTAGTAAGTTCTACCAATGGCGATGGTTTGAAGCAACTCGCCCAAAATATAGCCAGAGACTTGGGTGAAGTACTCGACGCTACGGCGGGTTATGTTCCAACAGCTGTTCCCGGCTCAATCCCTGAACAGTCTTGGAAAGCCTTAGGGTGGTCATTAGATCCCGCCATTATCGCCGCCCAGGAGGTAGAAGAAATAGCTACCCCCGTAACCATATCCGGCAACTACCAAGTGCAGCTGACGGAGCAAGATGCTCCTGGTTTATTTTTCAGCTTTCCCGCTCCGCTGGATCGTTACTCTGGGGAGATCCAGGCCTTGACGGCAAGCTTTCGGTTTAGTCCGCAGGGGCAACGCGTGAGCGGTGAGGTAAACCTACCTGTAGCCGCCATCTCCACGGGGTCGGGTTCACTAGATACTTATGTCTTGGGGGATATTCTCAAGCAACGTAAGTATCCTACCGCGAGCCTAAGCTTCACTGAAATAGACTGTCCATCGCCCTGGCAAGTTGGCATTACTCAGCAACTAGACATTCCAGCGGAACTGTCCGTGAGAGGGAAAACCTATCCCGTAATCGTACAAGCCTCCTTTACCCCCAATGCCGCCGGTCAACTGGATATAGAAGCCGCCTTCCGGCTGGACTTCAAGAAAGTATTCAACAACGATGGCCCCGACGGTCCAGCCGATAAACGCCGCCAACTCGATTTTCAAGCCAAGCTCTTAGTGATGCCAACTGACTCGGCCCGCTAAGCTGCCACTAATTACATAGTGAGGGACTCCCAAATCGTGATGCTCTTTGTTCATCCCTTACTTAAGCCTGATCGTCCCTCTCGGGACTTTCCGAATACCGGAATGCAATTAACAAAACATAAAAACAAAAACCATGATCCGTTTTATCACCCCAATTTTCGCCGCACTGGCCATTATTACGACACTATTGTACTGCTCTAGTCCAGTAGTTAGCTTTCCCGCGGAAGCTCCCGGCACCATTACCTTCATCGGTAATGCCGGGAGTGACAACACCTTTACCGTTAACCGCTGGAAGTTCGATCAATTAGAAAATCTAGCCGACCCAACGAACATTAAAGTCGCTGCCACGCTCGACATGACTTCCATCACTACCGGCTGGAAAGACCTCGAAAAAAACCTGCACAAAAAGAAAGAATACTTCAACAGTAAGAAATTCAACACCGCTCAAGTGATCGTAGAAGGAGCTGCGCTTCAAGAAGATGGTAGTTACCTTGCCGATGCTGTTCTCTCCTTAAAAGGCGTTAAGCGAGCTGACCCAATTCCCTTTACCTTAACTGGAAGCAGTCCTTACCTGTTGGACGCCAAAGCGACCGTGATGCGCCGTAAGTTCAAGTTTACCGGCAACGGTCCAAAAGACGAGGTGCCGGTTATGGTATCCGCCACGCTTGAGTAAACGTTTTTCCAAAGATACTAGAGGCGCTTACTGGCTTCAATGCTGTTGATAATACACTTCCTAGTTACTCCCCAGCGATAGCCACCAAGTGCTCCACTCGTTCGAATAACCCGGTGACAAGGAATCAATAGCGCAATTGGATTCTTACCAATTGCCGTTCCAACTGCACGTACAGCTTTTGGTTTGCCCACCGCTTGGGCGAGTGCTGAATAAGTCCGTAGGCTGCCCTCTGGAATCTGTAATAAGGCCCGCCAAACGTTGAGTTGAAAGGGCGTTCCTTTGGTACAAATCCTTATCCGGTCTGATGGGGACGGTAGGAATCCCCGCAAAAAGTTAGCTACTTTTTCGAGCTGAGGTCCACTTTCATTAAGGAAAATAGCATTGGGAAATTCCTGGAGGAGTAACTCTTCTGGCTTTGTCACTTCTTCCAGGAATTCCAGTCGGCAGATTCCCCGACTAGTGGCTGCAACAAGTGCTGGACCAAAGGGAGAAGGAAAAACCTGATACCGAATAGTGGCTCCTGCTGCACGCTGTCGCCATTCTCCGGGGCTCATCCCCTCTAGATGGACGAAGAGGTCGTGGAGGCGCCCGCCACCGGAGAGCCCTACTTCGTGGGCTGTCGCTAAGGTGGAAGCACCTCCAGTAAGTTGTTCTTTAGCGTAGTTGAGGGTCGTAAATT